>JAHAWW010000276.1 GCA_018383375.1 Prevotellamassilia sp.
GAGAGATAAAAACGACAGAAAAAGACATAAAACGCCTAACGCCTCACCAAACTACCGGCAAACATTTTTGGTAGTCTCAAACGCCTTTCAGGAAACCCCTCAAAACGTGCTTCGTCCATCCAGAAAAGCCCCTTAACAAATCTTGTATAAGGCCGTTTTATTCGCCTAAGGGCGATAAAAAACGCCCTATCCCCGTAAACACTTGAAACGCACGCAGGAGACCTCATCGGCCTCCTGCGTGCGTTTCCTTTACCTCAAAAACAAGGTTTTCGGCCCGTGCGAAAAAGCAAAAAAATCCGCTTCACTCACGCCGGGCACGTCAAAACGACCGTCTTCGAACCTTTGGCGACCAAAAAACATGCCGTGTCTATGGTGTTGAGAGCAAAGCATTTCGTATTTTTGCAGTCAAGAAAACCAAAAACTCACCATACCCCATGATTCTTTTCTTTAGAACGCCGCAACAAAGCGTCATCGCCACACAGACCAATCATCAGCTCACCAGCTCTGAAATCGAAGCCCTGAGTTGGCTCTATGGCGAGGCAACGCCGCTGACCGACACCGCCTTGAAAGGCTGGTTTGTGGGTCCGCGCAGAGAAATGATAACGCCTTGGAGCACCAACGCCGTCGAGATTACGCAAAACATGAGTCTGAAAGGCATCGAGCGCATCGAGGAATATTTCCCCGTAGACAACGCCGAGGCCGACCACGACCCTATGCTGCAACGCATGTATGACGGCCTGGACCAAGACATCTTCACCGTAGGCATCAAGCCGGCTCCCATCGTCTGCATCGACGACCTCGAGACCTACAACGAACAAGAAGGCCTTGCCCTCTCGCCGGCCGAGATTGACTACCTCCATGGGGTGGAGCAACAGTTGGGGCGCAAACTCACCGACTCTGAGGTGTTTGGCTTTGCACAAATCAACTCTGAGCACTGCCGACACAAAATCTTCGGTGGCTCGTTTATCATCGACGGCAAAGAGATGCCTTCATCGCTCTTTGCCATGATTAAAAAGACAACCAAGGAAAATCCGCATAAAATCATCTCGGCCTATAAAGACAATGTGGCCTTCTCTGAAGGTCCCGTCGTCGAGCAATTTGCTCCGGCCGACCACTCCACCAGCGACTATTTCATCATCAAAGACATTGAGAGTGTCATCTCGCTCAAAGCCGAAACCCACAACTTCCCCACGACCGTAGAGCCCTTCAACGGCGCCTCGACCGGTACGGGTGGCGAAATCCGCGACCGTATGGGTGGTGGCGTAGGCTCTTGGCCCATCGCCGGAACGGCTGTCTATATGACGGCCTATCCCCGCCTCGATGGCGGCCGCGAATGGGAAGATATTCTGCCCGTGCGCCAGTGGCTCTATCAGACACCCGAACAAATCTTGATTAAGGCCTCCAACGGCGCCTCCGATTTTGGCAACAAGTTTGGTCAGCCCCTCATCACAGGTTCGGTTTTGACCTTCGAACATCAAGAAAACGGCGAGAAATATGGCTACGATAAAGTCATCATGCTGGCCGGCGGCGTGGGCTACGGCACCAAGCGCGACTGTCTGAAAGGCGTGCCCACGAAGGGCAATAAAGTCGTGGTAGTCGGTGGCGACAACTACCGTATCGGTTTGGGCGGTGGCTCAGTGTCGAGCGTCGACACCGGTCGCTATTCGAGCGGCATCGAGCTCAATGCCGTGCAGCGCGCCAATCCCGAAATGCAAAAACGTGCCAACAATCTGGTGCGTGCGCTTTGCGAAGAAGAGACCAACCCTGTTGTGTCTATCCACGACCACGGCTCGGCCGGCCACGTCAATTGCCTCTCTGAACTCGTCGAAGAGTGTGGCGGTCTCATAGACATGACCAAACTGCCCATCGGCGACCCCACTCTTTCGGCAAAAGAAATCATTGCCAACGAGAGTCAGGAGCGTATGGGACTGCTCATTCAAGAAGAGCATCTCGACCACGTCCGTGCCATAGCCGAGCGTGAGCGTGCACCGATGTATGTGGTCGGCGAGACCACCGGCGACGCGCATTTCGCCTTCCAGCAGGCCGACGGCCGACGTCCCTTCGACCTCGACGTGGCACAGATGTTTGGCCACTCACCCAAAACGGTGATGGTAGACGAAACCGTGGAGCGTAAATATGCCGACGTTACCTACGACGCCTCTCATCTCGACGAATATGTGGAGCGTGTGCTTCAACTCGAAGCCGTGGCCTGCAAAGACTGGTTGACCAACAAGGTAGACCGCTCGGTGACGGGCAAAGTGGCTCGACAGCAGACCCAGGGCGAACTGCAGTTGCCGCTCTCAGACTGTGGCGTCGTGGCCCTCGACTATCGTGGCCGTCATGGCATTGCCACAGCCATTGGTCACGCCCCGGCCGCCGGTCTGGCCGACCCCGCCGCAGGTAGTGTGCTCTCAGTGGCCGAGTCGCTCACCAACCTTGTTTGGGCTTCGTTGGCCGAGGGTCTCGACAGTGTTTCGCTTTCAGCCAACTGGATGTGGCCCTGTCGCTCGCAAAAAGGTGAAGACGCCCGTCTCTATCGCGGTGTTCAGGCCCTGTCGGACTTCTGCTGCGCCATAGGCGTGAATGTGCCCACAGGCAAAGACTCACTCTCGCTGTCGCAGCAATATCCCGATGGCAGCAAGATTATTTCGCCGGGCACGGTCATCGTCTCGGCCGGCGGCGAGGTCGACGACATCCGTCGCACGGTGTCGCCTGTCTTGGTGAACGACGAAAAGTCCACGCTCTATCACATCGACTTTTCTTACGACCATCTGCGCCTCGGCGGTTCGGCTTTTGCACAAAGCCTCGGTTTCGTCGGTTCCGACGTTCCCACCGTGGTCGATACCGACTATTTCTGCTCGGCTTTTGCCGCCGTGCAGAAACTCGTCCACGAAGGTCTCCTCCTTGCCGGCCACGACATCTCGGCTGGTGGTCTCATCACCACGCTACTCGAAATGTGCTTTGCCAACACCGAGGGCGGCCTCGAAATCAAACTCGACAAGTTTAACCAAAAAGACCTTGTCAAACTTCTTTTTGCTGAAAATCCCGGTGTAGTGGTGCAGGTGAGCAAGAAAAATAAAGACGCCTTCAAGGCCGTGATGAAAGAGGCCGGCGTGTCATACGTCAAACTCGGACATCCCGCCGAAGAGCGCCACATTCTCGTCCACCACGACGACGCCACCTATCAGTTTGGCATCGACTATCTGCGCGACGTGTGGTACGAAACGTCCTACCTCCTCGACACCAAGCAGAGCTTCAACGGTTGTGCCCGTCAGCGCTTTGAGAACTATAAAGAGCAACCGCTCGAGTTTAACCTCCGCCCCGACTTCAAAGGCACGCTCAAGAGTCTCGGTCTCAATCCCGACCGTCGCACACCCTCGGGTGTCAAAGCCGCCATCATTCGCGAGAAAGGTACCAACGGCGAGCGCGAAATGGCCTACGCCCTTTATCTAGCAGGTTTCGACGTGAAAGACGTCATGATGACCGACCTCGTGTCTGGTCGTGAAACGCTCGAAGACATCAATATGATTGTCTTCTGCGGCGGTTTCTCAAACAGCGACGTGCTTGGTTCGGCCAAAGGCTGGGCAGGCGCCTTCCTCTACAACCCCAAGGCCAAAGCAGCCCTCGACAAATTCTATGCCCGTCCCGACACCCTCTCGCTCGGTGTGTGCAACGGCTGCCAGCTGATGGTCGAACTCGGATTGGTCAACCCCGAACACAAAGAGCGTGCTCACATGCTCCACAATGACTCACACAAGTTTGAGAGCGCTTTTGTCGGCGTCACCGTGCCCACCAACCGCAGTGTGATGTTTGGCAGCCTCTCGGGCGACCGTCTCGGCATTTGGGTGGCCCATGGTGAAGGTAAATTCGACCTGCCGCTGAGCGAAGACGACTACAACGTTGTGCTCAAATACACCTACGACGCCTATCCCGGCAACCCCAATGGTTCGCGCTATAGTGTGGCCGGTATTTGTTCGCCCGATGGTCGCCATTTGGCCATGATGCCCCACCTCGAGCGCGCCTTCTTCCCCTGGCAGTGTGGCTATTATCCGGCCGACCGCCGTGCCGATGATGTCACGCCGTGGATAGAGGCCTTTGTCAATGCCCGTCGCTGGGTCGAGGCCCATAGCCGCGCCTGACATAGCGCTCAGTTTTGGCCGTTTGGTCAAATAATTGTATTTTTGCAACGCCCTTGAGTTAAACTCGAGGCGTTGCCGGCTCCGTAGCTTAGCTGAATAGAGCGTCAGATTCCGGTTCTGAAGGTCCTGGGTTTGAATCCCAGCGGAGTCACCAAGCCGCGCAGAGAGGCGTTTGCTTTCTGGCACGGAAAACTACAAAGACAACAAATCCCGTCTTCTTCACCTGAAGACGGGATTTGTTATTTTTTTCAGGCAGTGCCTTTTGCCCACCTGCTGTTATTTTGCTTTTACCCAAAAGGCCACGAATAGTTTTTGTCTTTACGTTCCTTATAACTCCTCCTATTTGGCTTATCGCCAATCTTACTAATTCGCTATAAAACATTATACTCACTCATCCTCATAGAAGTAATTCGTCCATTATTCTCTGAAATGGTTATCAGCAAAGACTGGTTATAAGCACCTTGATGTAAAAGAAGTGCAAAGTCATCTGTCCCATCCATTCGTCCAATCCGGATTCCTATAGGATTGAATCCGTCTCTCAACCTTTCAAACTTAGCACGTAAATAGACTCTGCTAATTAAATGAAACTAACTGAATTTCAACAAATTATATTTCAATATATTTCCGTGGTTCACAGGAAATGATTACCTTTGTGTGTTAAAATCAACAAGAATCGACATGAAATACTACTCCCAATACCACAGTCACGAGCTGTTTGAGCTTCAAGAGTCTCTCTCGGGTTTGAGTAACTCCAAGCGGACAAGCTTGCTTCTTCGCTAAAAACGTAATGAAGTTCCTTAGGGGGCTTCTTTGTCTCATTTTCGCAAAATTGGGTCTGAAGGCCTTCAAAAGAAGGATGTCAGACTGCATTGACTACCTCATTGGAGCTTTAGCCCCAACACGAGGCTGCTTAGTCGAAATAATTTAGCGAACCCTAATTAATAAATAAAACCTGAAACATATATCATCATACCCTCTAAGAAAGATGAAATACAACAATATAGATTATCAAAGATGTGTACTTATATGCATGGTCGTGATGATACACATCGTGAATTTCAGTACACTATACCCTGACGTAAAAAACTTTATAAACTTCTTTTTCATGCAAGCGTTTTTGTTGATTACAGGCTATTTGGTAAACATCAGAAAAACGTATAAGGAATTTGCGTCTTACATCATAAAGATTCTCATTCCTTATATAATAATGGTTACCGGTTATGCTTTTGTATCAACATTACTACCAGTAAGAGATGGGGTAAACGAATTTACAATGCCTATAATTCTTAATACGATATTTGTCACCTCTATTGGTCCATATTGGTTCTTGCACACAATGGCTATATGCGGGGTAATATATTATTTGACATTCAATTGGGTTGGCAAATGGAGCATAATGGGCAAATTGTGCTTATTTGCCACATTTCTTATGTTAGTCTCACAATACACTCCAGTTCTTAATTCTACGAATGCAGCTTTTTATTTCACTGGTGTCTGTTTGCGTCTGTCTGAAAAACGTCTTGATGAAATTATAAAACCATCGTTGTGGAGTATTCTGCCTTTCATAACAATAGCAAGTTTCCCAAACTATAAAAATTGGAACTTTTTAGCGGTTATAATATTAGCATTGTCATTTCTTTCTTTCGTTCCGAAACTCATACAGTGTATCAAAAACAAGAAGGTCTTGGGAATTATAGGATATATCGGAAGAAACACACTTCCTATATACCTTTTTCATCCAATATTCACAATGGGAGGCAAGTTAGCATTGCCACTATTCCATTTTGATAATTCGGGGGTGGTACATACGGTCTTCACTATTGCCGTTGGCATTATCGGAAGTATTGCTATTGCTGCAATCCTTGACAGATGTCACCTGTCTTATATTTTTGCGAGAGAAAGGTTCTTACGCTAATCATATCAACGATAAATAAAACAGGTAGAATTTGAGACAAGGTATATTTGCTATCCCAGCGGAGTCACCAAGCCGCGCAGAGAGGTGTTTGCTTTTTGGCGCGGAAAACTTACAAAGACAACAAACCACACACGCAAAAAATCGCCCGGCGGAAAACCCGTCGGGCGATAATATCATAGAGAATATGAAGGGCGCGTTTTATTCTGCGTCTTCAGAGGTTTCGCTCCAGTTGGAGGCATTCCAGCTGCCATTGCGGTTTGACCACTGTTCGGCGTTCTCTTCGCTCACGCCGAGGCTGCTGGTGGCAATCATGTGTTCTGTGTGGAAACCCATCACGATGGATGAGGGAAAGATATATGCTTTTTTCATTGCTTGTGTCGTGTTTAAGGGGTTACGGTGATTAAATGATAAAGGTCGGGGTGGGGCAGAAGCCATTATTTGATAATGACTGTCTTGCCGCCCTTCACGTAGACGCCCTTGGTGGGGTTCACCACGCGGCGACCGCTCAGGTCATAGATTTCGCCGGTTTGTTCGCCTCCGCCGATGATGGTCTGAATGCCGGTGGCTTCACCGAAGTCGAAGGTCAGACGGTTGGCGCCCATTTCTTTGCGGAGGTAAGCACGGTTGGCCTTGAGGGCTGTGCCCACGGTGGGATGATAGAGACCTACAACACCGTCCTTACAGCCCAGCACGTAGTCGGCGGCAGTGGCCGTCTGGCTCTCGCCTGAGAGGATGCCTGAGAGCAGATTGCCGGGAGTGGTGGCAGTGGTTGAAGAGAGCACGTTGAAAGTGGCGGTAGCGCTCGAGCTGTTGACGAAGATACCCGTGTTGGCAGGCACTTCAGTGGCAGTGGCGAGTTTCACGCTGGTGCCCGAAGCGTTGAGCACAGAGGGATAATAGATGGTGGCGTCGGCGGCAGAGATGGCCACGGGCACGTACAGAGAGCTCCAATAGTCGCCGGTCGTGGCCTCGTTGAGGTCGAGCTCGATGGTGGTGACTTCGGCAATGGTCCATTTGGAGTCGCCGTCGGTGTCGTTCCAAGCGTTGATGTTGCCGGCAGACTCGGCGTGCATGTCCCAGCCCACCAGTTGCGCACGGAATTTAATCGAGTTATCGGCGTATTTGCTGATGGTATATACGCCTTTCCCTTCTGCGTCGGTGGTCAGAGCAACATTGGAGTAGGTACCGGCTTGATAGGCTGCGAGGTATTTGCCTTGGTTGACATTGTAGATGCTGACATTGCCGTCGATATAGGCAAAACGCCACAATTGGTCAAGGTCTTTGTTGGATGCTGCCACCAGATAGCCAATGTTCTTGTTGTCTGATTTTGTGGAGAGATAGGTGCCGTATTTGACGTTGCTGATGCGATAGACCTTATTGGGAATGGTTGCTACGGCAGATTCCAATCTGGCCTCTGTGGAGTTCACTCCTGTTACAATGGCCTGAGCGGTGGTCTCGTTTTTGTTGGCGTTGTATGCGCTGACGGCGTCGGTATAGTCCGAGGTCGAGACAGTGCTTAATCCCAAGATGTCAAGTACATTGTTGAGTTTGTTGACTTTCGGGCTGGTAGAAGGCCACATGTCTTTGCCTTTATAGGCAATGCATGCAGCGTTGTTGGCCAAGAGTGTAGTGAGGTCTTCGCCGGTCACCTCGGTGAAGTGGAACGAAGAGCCGTTGTCGGTGGCACCATTGCTGTGGTCCCAATAGCCGATGGTGTTATTGACGTCGTTGATGTAGCCGGTGGCAGTGTTGTCTTTGCGGAATACATAGCCGGATGTACCGTTCTTGGTCAAAATCCAGTCGTTGCCGTCCGTGGTGGCCACGTCGGTGAAGTTGAGGGTGGCGTTGTTCACAACGTCGGCGCTCCAAAGGATCTTGCCGCTGCCGGCCACGTAGTTGTAGATTTTGAAGCCGTTGGCTGCGTCGCCTGTGAAGGCAAAGAGGTGGTTGGGAGCCATCTCGTCGACAGTGGTCTCGTTATGGTTGAGGTTGGCTACTTCGTCGTAGCGCACCTGTTTCTGACTGCTTGCTTCTTTACGGATGACGAGGGTGTACCAGTGCATGCCTTCGCCAAAGGCGCCGTCGGTGAGTGTAGACACGGTGAAGGGCAGCGTCTCGCTGGCGTTGTCCACATAGGTGGCGGTGAATACAGAGCCGGCGGGGATGGGGTTGGAAGTCACTTCGGTGGTCACACCCGTGCAGGTCAGGCCATAGCGGCTTGCCGGGCTGAAGACAGAAGAGAGATTGCCCAAGTCGGCATTGATGTTGATTTCCACTTGTTCGGTAGCAAAGATAGTGCCGTTGTAAACGCTGTTGAGCGTCACGTCAACAAACTGACTTTCCAGATTGGTCACAGCAGTGGCAATGGCACTCTGAGTCTCTGTGCTGACAGTCTCACCGGCCACTTCTTCAATCTTCATCACGTCGGCATTGGCCTCATAGCCCTCAAAGCGTACGGGGCTTGCACTAGCAGAAGGATATCCACAAGCCGCGCACAGATATTGGTTGGCCGTACGGCCCACTACGGTGAAGACATAATTGTCGGTGTAGCCGCTTTCTTTGGAGAATACGCAGCTGAAAGCCGTCGGGTTGTCGCTGAATTGGGCCGTCGAGGTGGTGGCATCGGCAGCGTTGATAAACTTGCCGGCACCAAGGTTGTAGAGATAAAATCTGCCTTTAGCACTCTTATAAATGCTAAAGTTGATGCTCACGCCATCGTCGGTCGTAGCCTTGTGGTTGTTCACGTAGCCGCTAAGGGTTACGCCGGCCAGACCGAGTCCGTTGTTGCTGTAATCGGCGTGATAAGCCAGATAGCCACGTCCGCCCTTGTCTGCCTTGATGGTATAAACCTTTGAGGCATCAAAGGAGGGCGTTTGCGCTGTTGCCATAATACACGTCAGCAACAGCGTGAAGAGAAATGTAATTTTCTTCATGTGATAAAAAATGATTATTTATTAGAGAAAAAGAGAATTCGTGCGTCAAGTCAAGTCCTTGACCGCCGCAAAGGTAATAACTTTTAATATAACAACTTAACAAACACCCCCCCGAATTCCACAAAATTAACACTGATTGCATTTGCGCCGTCCAAAAACAATCCCTCCTCCATCGCTTTCAATCACGATGAAGGAGGGTTGAGTGGTGCGCCTGATAGGACTCGAACCTACACGACCGAAATCACCAGATCCTAAGTCTGGCGCGTCTACCAATTTCGCCACAAGCGCATATTTATATGTAATAAGCGTTGCAAAGTTAGTGCAAGCGAGAGCAAAGACCAAATAAAACTTGTTTTAATTTGGGCTTTGCCGAGCGCAGCCTAACTTGCGCCGTCAGGTGAGAGTTAGTGCAAGGCGAGCGGAATGGCAAGAAAAACTTGTTTTTTTGTTGCCATTCCCGAGCCGCCTAACTTGCGTTTTTGCGAGAGTTAGTGCAAGGCGAGCGGAATGACAAGAAAAAACTTGTTTTTGTTGCCATTCCCGAGCCGCCGCCTAAGTTGCGCCGTCAGGTGAGAGCCGAATACCAAATATCAGCTGGCTCATCCTTCAATTCGGGAACAATGTTTCTATCAGTTTGATTTTCCCGCAGGCCGGCAACTGAAATATGTTTTGCGTGTTGAGTTCAAGATAAAGGTCTGCTTGGGGTTTGACGAACTTTCTATGGCGCTGTCCGTCTATCGTGACCCTCACCTCATAGCATCGTTTGGAATTAACCGAAATGGTCACGTCTGTGATGGTTCGTCCATACTTGTCGGATAAGGCCGCTTCGGGAATATTGGCTTTATTCATATAACCGAAAGATGTCAGGTTCTCATTCAGTGTGTGTTGGATGATGCCACGCCATGGCAGTCCCACGGCATTGGTTTCGGCATATACATTGAAATGCCCTATGGCCTCGGCCACGCGATTGATGATAGCGTGAGCATTCTTGATGTCATTTTGTTTGGCAAAATCAAGCAAATCAGTTTTCGTTATGTCGCTGGTTTTCCCTCCGATACTCATATTGCGCGATGTGTTTGGCCCCGTACCGTTCGTGTTGAAAATGAAGGTGACGTCATAGGCCGGAGCGATGTGCCACTTGCCATTCTCTGCGAGTAGGAATGAAAAATTCTTGTTGTGGTCGTCTGTATTGTTGGCCATCACGTTGAAGACCATGCGGGCATACAGTTGTTCAATCTCACTTTCTGAAATAGATAGTTCTCGGCACGTTGCAATGAGCGCTTCATAAGTACATGCCTCCGGATTTATGGCAGCCAATGTCTGTATGTGGATTTTTTTGCCGCCTTTACGGTCAAACCGTTTGGTCAGAAAATGGTTGCTTCCTTCCACCGTCAACAATCTGCACTCTTCCATATCAATGCCTGCGGCAACAGCCATATTGTAATATGTCGTTTCGATTTCGGCCAAAGGCATTGAATAGTCACCAAATTTGAGGATGTAATATTCAAATCCGGCAAGCCCGTCGGTCTGTCCCGACCGTAGCTCGCCTGTTTCGTTGTTGATGGCGATAATCGCTTTCATCTGACGGCCTCCGGCTGATGTGCCCACCGCCAGCAGGGCCTGCATAGTCAGATTTTCGCTAATGTCCAACGCTATGTTTTCTCTGTTTTCGAGTATCTTCAGTGACAAGTTATAGAGAGCCTTGATATCAATTTTGTGGGTGTATCTGAGCTCGTCGGCGCATGGCTCATATTCCAGTGCGCCCATACCTCTTGTGCCGATAAACATCAGCTTGTAGAGCGGTGTGATTTTATTGCGTGGTATTTTGTTGTCCTTGACCCATTTTTCAAAGAGCGTATTGCCCCAGGAGTCTGGGAGGGAGTCGGCGATGAATGGTGGCAACCCTTGATATAAGGGGCGCTCATCGCCATATATCGGCAAGAGCATATTGCGCTTCTTGGCCGGTGAGAGCAGTGGGGCAATATCCGGAATAGCGTCTTTTCGCTCTGGGTTATACATAAAATAGGTGCGTCTCGTGGCAGAGTCCCACACGAGTCGACCGATTTCATTACCCCATAAGTTGACTTTCAGGAATATCATACTTCAGACTTTTTGCTTTTTCTTACCCGTTGTATTTTTTTCTCTTTGTCATTATACAGATAAGGCGACTCGGGCAGTTCGGGCAGCAGCTTGTCCCAATTCTCGTCCAAGCCTAACACTTTCAGCAGTCGCATCAGTGTACTGAACGAAATGTCAGTCATATTCCCGGACTCAAATTTATAGAGCGTGGTCATGCCGATCGATGTGGCCTCGGCAACTTCCTTGCGTGTCATACGTAATCGCAGACGGTAGTCGCGAAACCTCAACCCAAGGTTCCCGATGATATCTGCCGCGGTCAAAGATTTGTTTGAAAGTATCATTATAGTGATATATAACTATTCTTTTGCTTTATAATATTCATTAGAATGATATTTGCAAAGTTAGTGCAAGGCGAGCGGAATGGCAAGAAAAAACTTGTTTTTTGTTGCCATTCCCGAGCCGCCGCCTAACTTGCGTTTTTGCGAGAGTTAGTGCAAGGCGAGCGGAATGGCAAGAAAATCTTGTTTTTTGTTGCCCTTCCCGAGCCGCCGCCTAACTTGCGCCAATCCATCAATCATTTTTCTATACCCCAAAATTTTGCCTTTTTCCCAATCACCCAATCACACGCCGTGTAACCGTTTGAGAATAAGTCATTTGCTGTGATTGAACGATGAGGCGTGTTTAATCACACTTCGGCTATTTGGGCTCGTAACCAAAAGAGAATGAGGCATTTGCTGTGATTGAAGGCTGAAATCCGCTCCAATCACACGGCCTCAGACGGCGACAAACAGCCTCAGAGCTTTACGCAAAACAAAAGGTTGCAAAAACTTTGCAACCTTGCATACATACGGCATTACCGTTTGATAGACTGTTTATAGCCTGATGTAGAGTTGGGCAATGAAACCCTGCACGACTCTGCACGACCGTCAATAGAGGAAGCCGAAGAGCCACAGTGGCAGTTCGTTGCCATGGGCCACCTCGGTGTTGTAGCGGGCAAAGAGTACGTTGTCGGTGGTTTTGGTGCGGCGTGGTCGTTCACACACGCACACTTCGGTGGTGTGATTGATTTTGTAGAAGCCTTCGCGGCGCTCTTTGTTGATGGTGTGGTGTCGCCAAAGTGTGTTGACAAAGAATGTCTCCATGATGAGTTGCTCGCTCATCTGCGGGTTGTAGACGGCATAGAGCAGGTTGGTGTCGTGGAGCATGATGCCGGCCGGCTTTTTGGGGAATGTTTCGCCTTCGCGGTAGACCATATTGATGAGGCGGGCTTCTTCGAGATATTTCAGGTAGTTCATCACTGTGGCGCGGCTGGTGCCGATGATTTCGGCCATACGGCTGACGTTGGGCGACGAGCCGCCTTCGACTGCGAGCATATAGAGCAGGCGTTTGAGGCGTGAGAGATATTTCAGTTCCACCTGTTTGTTGAAGAGGATGTCCACTTCAATCATCATGTTCATCGCCTTGAGCAGTGCTTCGGTGAAGTTATGGTTTTCGAGGAAGAAGGGGTAGTAGCCGTGTCCAAGATATTCACGGAAAAACTGCCACGGGTGCACTCTCGACACGATGGCCGACTGTATGCGCTCGTGCTCGGCAAAGAGTTGTTCGGAGGTGAAGGGTTGGAAGCGGTTGCCGGTCTGCAGGTTGATGTATTCACGGAAAGAGAAGCCGTGGAGCACGTAGGTGCGTGCCAGTTCAGCCAGTTCGGTATTGTTGTCTTCGCTGTTTTCCACCGAGGTGGTGGTATAGACGATGCGCAGCAGGGGGAATTTGTGGTAACACTCGCAGAGTTGTTCTTTCCAGTCGTTGAGTTTAAACGCTTGGTCTATGAGCAACACTCTGCCGCCGGCCCCGACAAATTCTTCGGCAAAGCTCACGAGGCCTCGTCCTTGAAAATAGAAGTTGTTGAGGTTGATATAGAGACATTGGCGTAGCCGCGAGTCGTAGTTTTCCTTGGCATATTGCAGCAGGAAAGAGGTGCGTCCCACGCCGCGTGGACCTTTGATGGCAATGAGGCGGTAGCTCCAGTCGATAGTGTCCATGAGGGCACGTCGAATGGGGGCGTTATAGTGCTCCATCAAAAAAGCGTGCGTGCGAAAAAAGGTTTCCAGCATAGTCTCTTGGTCTATAGAATTAGGTTTAAGGTCGCAATACCTTGGCAAAGTTAGTGCAAGGCGAGTGGAATGGCAAGAAAAAACTTGATTTTTTATTGCCAGCCGCCGCCTAACTTGCGCCTTTTGCGAGAGTTAGTGCAAGGCGAGCGGCTTTTATATTGAGTACTCTAATTGTCCATAATGATTTATGAAATGAAACAAAATAGGTGGTACTAATTGTGTGATATGCCAATTATCATTAGTTTTGCAACAAATGATCATTAAAAGTTGCGATTAGTCACTTATCGCTAAGGAACTTAGAAAAAGAATACATATCATTCAAACTTTCCAAGATGAAAAAAGTCTTTTTATCAATTCTACTGTGCTGCATATCCATTATTTGCAAGGCACAAACGGATGTAACCAAGTTTTTAGGTATTCCTGTTGATGGCAGCAAAGCTGAGATGATGCGGAAAATCAAAGCTAAGGGCTTTACCCAAAGTCCTTATGCACAGGATGTCCTGACTGGTGTTTTTAACGGTATGGATGTCAATGTTCATATCGGGACCAATAAGGGAAAAGTCTGCCGTATTATGGTTTGTGATGACAACGCTAAGAGTGAAATAGATATCAAAAATAGGTTTAATATTCTATGTGAGCAATTCAAGACCAATCCTAGGTATTGGAGTTTTTCAGAAGGAGACCAGAAAATTCAAGAGAATGAGGACATTTCTTATGAGATGACGGCTCACAATAAACGTTACGAAGCCATTTTTTATCAAATTCCAGACATAACCTCGGCTAATCACCAAAAAGAAATTCAAGTTTTACTTTCTTCAAAGTATTCCCAGGAGCAGTTGAATAATCCTTCGGAGGAGGTGGCGGCAGATATTAATCAGATTGCGGGAACATATGCTATTGAGATTGCTCGAAAAAAACCGGTTTGGTTTTGCATCCAGAATAATAGTTATGGACAGTATTACATTTATATGTTTTATGATAATGAATACAATAGAGCACACGGAGAGGACTTATAAGTATTCTTTTCCTCCCCTCCTCCCTTTTGTCTTTTCTTCTTCTCCACTTTCCCCCTATCTTTGGTGTAGCCATAAAGAAGGAGGCCCTTATTGGGGCCTTTTTTGTTGATATTTAGCGACATACTGCCATAAGGACAGAAATTTCCGGGCTTATTCTGCGAGCTGCCGGGCTAAGGACGGGATTTTTTTCAAGCTTTTTGAGGCGATGAAAGCCCTTTTTGCCGCCGAAAATGGCTTTTGGGGCGGTTGTGATGATTATTCCACAATAAAATCTGTGCTTTTTTGTCATTCTCACGCCCCATTTTGAACAGCCGACAATCGTAGGGCACAAAAAACACGGCGATGTGCTTTCGTGTGAATGGCACATCGCCGTGTGGCTTATGTGGTTGTTATCTTTTGACGGCTAAGATTACATCATTCCGCCCATTCCGCCCATTCCGGGGGCGCCCATCGGCATTTCGGGCTTGTCTTCTTTCTTGTCGCAGATGACACATTCGGTGGTCAGGAACATGCCGGCCACGCTGGCAGCGTTTTCGAGAGCCACGCGGGTCACCTTGGCGGGGTCGACCACGCCGGCAGCACGGAGGTCGCCGAAGGTTTCGGTCTTGGCGTTGTAGCCGAAGTTGCCTTTGCCTTCACGCACCTTGTCTACGATGACAGCACCTTCAACGCCGGCGTTGGCGCAAATCTGGCGCAAGGGTTCCTCGATGGCGCGGCGCACGATGGCGATGCCGGTGGTCTCGTCGGCGTTGTCGCCGGTGAGGCCTTCGAGAGCCTTTTGTGCACGGATGTAGGCCACACCGCCACCCGTCACGATGCCTTCTTCAATGGCTGCACGCGTGGCGCAGAGAGCGTCGTCGCAGCGGTCTTTCTTCTCTTTCTGCTCAGTCTCGCTGGCAGCGCCCACTTCAAGCACGCACACACCGCCTGAGAGTTTGGCCAGACGCTCTTGGAGTTTCTCTTTGTCGTAAGAGCTGGTGGTGTTGGCCATCTCGTTCTTAATCTGATTGATGCGGTCTTGGATGTTCTCCTTGTTACCGGCGCCGTCCACGATGGTGGTGTTGTCTTTGGTCACGGTAACCTTGTCGGCCGAGCCGAGCATGTCGATGGTGGCTTGCTCAAGTTTCAGACCCTTTTCTTCGCTGATGACTACGCCGCCGGTGAGGATGGCGATATCTTCGAGCATAGCCTTGCGACGGTCGCCGAAGCCCGGAGCTTTGACGGCGCAAATCTTGAGCTGCGTGCGCAGACGGTTGACTACGAGGGTGGTGAGGGCTTCGCTGTCTACGTCTTCAGCGATGACGAGCAGCGGCCGACCGCTTTGAACGGCGGGTTCGAGGATGGGCAGGAAGTCTTTGATGCTGGAGATTTTCTTGTCGTAGATGAGGATGTAAGGCTTCTCCATGACACACTGCATCTTCTCGGTCTCGGTGACGAAGTAGGGAGAGAGATAGCCACGGTCAAACTGCATACCTTCAACGGTTTTGAGCACGGTGTCGCGGCCTTTGGCGTCTTCGATAGTAATGACGCCGTTGACGCTCACCGCACGCATACCATCGGCAATGAGTTTACCAATTTCGGGGTCGTTGTTGGCAGAGATGGTGGCCACTTGCTCAATCTTGTCATAGCTTTCTTCCACCTGTTCGGCCTGGCTCTTGATGTCTTCCACCACTTTGGCCACGGCCTTGTCGATGCCGCGTTTCACGTCGAGCGGGTTGGCACCGGCGGCCACGTTTTTCATACCTTCGGTGAGAATGGCTTGGGTGAGCACGGTGGCAGTGGTCGTACCGTCGCCGGCATCGTCACCGGTCTTGGAGGCTACACTCTTGACGAGCTGGGCACCGGCGTTTTGGAAGGCGCAGTCCAGTTCGATTTCTTTGGCCACACTCACGCCGTCTTTGGTGATGCGGGGAGCGCCAAACTTTTTGTCGATGACCACATTGCGGCCTTTGGGGCCGAGGGTTACTTTCACTGCATTGGCGAGCGCGTCTGCACCTTGGCGGAGCAGTTCGCGTGCGTCTACGTCATATTTAATGTCTTTTGCCATGATATGCTTAATTTATTGTAATGGTTGTGTGTTGATGTAGAATAGTTTCAGATGTTTATCCCAGCACGGCGAGCACGTCGCTCTGGCGCATAATGAGATAGGTTTCGCCTTCGAGTTTCACCTCGGTGCCACTATATTTACCGTAGAGCACGTTGTCGCCCTCTTTGAGCACCATCTCTTCGTCTTTGGTGCCGTTGCCGGTGGCCATCACAGTGCCCTGAAGGGGTTTTTCTTTTGCGGTGTCGGGGATGATGATGCCGCCGACGGTTTTCTCTTCTGCGGGAGCGGGCTTCACAAGCACGCGGTCTGCCAATGGTTTGATGTTCATAGTGATAATAGTTTTATTGGTTTGATTTTTTGTTTGATGACAATAAATAATGGGGCGCCTGGCGAGCCTTCGCTTACTCGTGCAGGCACTTGGCTGAGTGCCAAAACCGTGCCAAGCGGAACGCCTGAATACGAAAAAGCCTTTTTGTCAGTCTTTTCTGACAAAAAGGCAGAGTTATCGTAGTGTAGTTCGATGTTATTGCAGGGCATCGGCCTGGCCGATAGTGCGGTGCAGTTCTTCGTCGGAGGGGATGAAGTCTTGGAGGTCGCCGGCCAGGTAGCGGTCGTAGGCCGCCATGTCGATGAGGCCGTGGCCGGAGAGGTTGAAGAGCAACACCTTCTGCTCACCGGCTTCGCGGCATTTGAGTGCTTCACGCACAGTGGCGGCGATGGCGTGGCAAGACTCGGGGGCAGGGACGATGCCTTCGCTGCGGGCAAAGAGCACACCGGCCTTGAACGACTCGTTTTGTCCGATGTCGGTGCCGCGGAGCAGACCGTCGTGGAGCAGTTGCGAGATAATCACACCGGCGCCATGATAGCGCAAACCGCCGGCATGGATATTGGCCGGCTGGAAATCGTGGCCGAGGGTGTACATCGGCAGCAGCGGTGTGTAGCCGCTCTCGTCGCCGAAGTCATATTCAAACTTACCGCGGGTGAGTTTGGGACACGAAGCCGGTTCGGCGGCAATGAACTCAGTCTGACGCTCGCCGCTCAGGTTGTGACGCATAAAGGGGAAGGCAATGCCGCCAAAGTTGGAGCCGCCACCGAAACAGGCAATCACCTTGTCGGGATATTCGCCGGCCATGGCCATTTGCTTTTCAGCCTCGAGGCCGATAATCGTCTGGTGCAGCGCAACGTGGTTGAGCACGGAGCCAAGGGCGTATTTACAGTTCGGCGTAGTCATGGCCAGCTCTATGGCCTCACTGATGGCCGTGCCGAGCGAACCGTTGCAGAGCGGGTCGCGCGTGAGAATGTCTTTGCCGGCTCTGGTCGACATAGACGGGCTTGGCGTCACCTGTGCACCAAAGGCCTGCATCATTGAGCGGCGGTAGGGCTTTTGCTCATAACTGATTTTCACCATATACACGGCCAGTTCGAGGCCAAACACGCTGCAAGCGTAAGACAGCGCCGTGCCCCATTGGCCCGCACCCGTCTCGGTGGTCACGTTGGTGACGCCCTCTTTTTTGCAATAATAGGCCTGTGCCAGCGCCGAGTTGAGCTTGTGTGAGCCCACGGGACTGACGCTCTCGTTTTTGAAATAGATATGTGCCGGCGTGTCGAGCGCTTTTTCCAGACCATAGGCGCGCACCAACGGGGTGGGACGATAAAATTTATACATGTCTCTCACCTCTTCGGGAATGTCAATCCAGGCATGCTCGGTATCGAGTTCTTGTAGCGAGCAGGCTTCGTTGAAGATAGGGAAAAGGTCTTCGGCCTTGAGCGGTTGTTTGGTCTTGGGATTGAGCAGTGGCAGCGGCTTATTGGGCATATCGGCCTGAATGTTGTACCACTGCGAGGGGATGTCGGCCTCTGCAAGGAAGAAGCGTTTACGTTTGTCGTTCATATCATCAAATTGTTTTGGTTTTGCGGAGAATAGTTGTGTTTATGCTAATATATTTGCAAAAATATAAACAAAAATTCAATAATCGGCCGTTTCTTGCATAAAATTGCGTTTGAGGCGTTCAAGAAGAATTATGCTGAAGAATTATGCTATGGTATGCTATGGAAACGTTCCCATAGCCTGTCTACGCCTCAAAAAAAATATGGTCTGGCGCAGTTGATGGTTTGGGCGGAGTGAGCGAATAATGGTTTAATAAGGCATAGAAGCAAGAGAAAAGTGTAAGCCCCGCCGCAAAACAAAACTTCCCGCCGTCCGGAAATCGGAGGCGGGAAACTGTGGGGTGTGTCTT
>JAHAWW010000277.1 GCA_018383375.1 Prevotellamassilia sp.
CGGAATGATGGCGATGAAGTCGGGACGTTGCTTGTCTTTTATTTCATAAGTAGACATATTCGTGGTATGTTGTATGAGTAGATAGGTCTTTATGAGTCTAAGAGAATAAGAGTTCGATTAAGCACGGCCTTTCGGCTGGTTTGTCCCTTTTATTCTTTAATCAAAATACTGTTCGGCTTCGGTGCTTCCACCGTCTCCGGTGTGTTCAGGCGGCAAGGCGGCATTAGGGTCGGCCTCTGCCTCTTCGTCGTTCGTTTTGCCCCCGCCGGTGTGTTGGGGTTTGGGTATGTCGAAGGCTTCGTCTTCTCGATAGCCCAATGCCTTGTTTTTATACACCTTTTTCATATAATAGGCCCAAATGGGCAGTGCAGCTGCCGCGCCTTGGCCCATGGCCGTTGAGGCAAAGTGAATGTCTCGCTCTTCGCCACCCACCCAGCAGGCCGTCACGAGCCGTGGCACACAGCCCACGAACCATCCGTCGGAGTTGCCATTAGTCGTACCGGTTTTGCCGGCTATGGGGCCTTTGAGGTCGAATTTGTAGCGCAGTCGTCGGCCGGTGCCTTGATCAACCACGCCGCGGAGCATATCTATCATTTCGTATGAAGTGTTTTCGCTCACCACCTCATTCATACGCGGCGCAAAGTCGGCAATGACGTTGCCATGATTGTCTTCGATGCGGGTGACAAGCAGCGGTGCGCAACGTATGCCCTTGTTGATGAATGCCGTATAGGCCGAGGCCAGTTCGCCCACGGTGATTTCGGTGGCACCCAGACAGAGCGGCATAGAGGGATAAATCTGGTCGTTGGCCACGCCGAATTGATGCAGGTAGTTGACCAATCGCGTGCCGTTGGGGTCGGTCTGATACATGACTTGCGCCGTCACCCAGTTGTTTGACTGACTGAGACCCCATTTCAGTGTGACGTGTTCGCCATAACGTGCCCGGCTACCGTTGCGTGGCGACCATCCGCCGTATGACCGTTGCACGTTGAGCACGGTGCTTTGCGGCGTCATGCCGTCTTCAAGTGCCATAGTGTAGACGAAGGGTTTCATTGTCGAGCCCACCTGTCGGCGGCCGAGCATCACCATATCATATTGGAAGTGGGCGAAGTCCACGCCGCCCACATAGGCTTTAACGTGTCCGTTGGTGGGATCTATCGACATCAAGCCTGAGCGCAAGAACTTTTTGTAATATTTGATGGAGTCCATCGGCGTCATGCGCGTGTCGCGGTCGCCTTGATAAGTGAAGACGGTCATGTCGACGGGCGTGTTAAACACCCTTTCGATTTCTTCTTCCGTATATCCGGCTTGTTTCATCTCGCGGTAGCGCTCGCTTTGCTTCATGGCGCGTTTGAGTGCGTTTTTCACCTGGTTGTTCGAGAGCGACGCAGCATAGGGGAAGTTGGCCGAACCGGCTTTTTCTTTTTCAAATGCCGGTTGGAGTGTTTGGCTCAGGTGTGTGCGCATGGCCTCTTCGGCATATTGCTGCATACGCGAGTCGATAGTGGTGTAGATTTTGAGGCCGTCGATATAGATGTCGTAGTTGGTGCCGTCTTTTTTCTTGTTTTTGTTGCACCAGCCATAGAGCGGATTTTGCTCCCAGTTGAGCGAGTCGCCGTAATACTGCACTTTGTCCACATAGTCAGAGCGGTTGGGCTTTTGTGCCATCAAGATGCGCCGCAGGTATTCACGCAGATAGGGTGCAGCTCCCTCTTTGTGGTCCACGCGGTGGAAGTTCAGCCCCAGTTCGTTGTTTTTGTTGGCCTCATAGTCGGCCTTCGTGATATAGCCGTTTTTCATCATCTGCTGCAACACGATGTTGCGGCGCTCCTTGCATCGTTCAGGCTCTCTGACGGGATTGAAATAAGAAGGATTTTTACACATACCCACAAGCAGGGCCGCTTCGCAGAGGTTGAGGTCGATGGGTCGCTTACCGAAATACACTTGTGCGGCCGTACGTATGCCGACGGCATTGTGGAGAAAGTCGAAGTAGTTGAGATACATGGTGAGTATCTCTTCTTTGGTGTAGTGTCGCTCCAGTTCAACGGCTATCACCCATTCCACCGGTTTCTGCATAAGTCGCTTGGTGGTGGAGGAGGCTGCGTTGGAATAGAGCTGTTTGGCCAACTGCTGGGTGATGGTGCTACCGCCGCCGGCTTCTTTCTGCCTCAAAATGCCTCGTTTAATGA
>JAHAWW010000278.1 GCA_018383375.1 Prevotellamassilia sp.
CCAATAAGAAAGAGGCGCCGTGACTGTGTGATTGGGAAAAAGGCAAAAAAATAGGGTATAAGAGAAGGCAAAATCAGCCCGCAAAACGAGTCAAAATCATCACTCAGTTTTTGCTCGACAACGAAAGTCTAAAGATCTCTTGAGGAAAATATGAAAGAGGGGTATCTCTCTCATTGCTTTTCGTCGCTTTCTCTCATCAGTCTGTTGATATAGTCGGATGCGCCTGGCAGACATGAGAGGGTCTGAATGGCGCCGACAAGCGTGCCGAGCATACCGTGAGAGTTTACATTTTGGCCAGTCTGAAAAAGTCCATCAAGCTTGAAGCGTACGGGGACACGTCCGGCGGCGCCTGAGGTGTGGTCGGCGGCTGTGCCATACATACTGCCGTGAAGCGTGCCGGTATAGTCGCGCCAGGTGAGCGGCGTGGAGGTGTAGTAACGTTCGATGCAAGACAGGGTGCCGGGCAGCTCGCGTTCGAGCGCTGAGAGCAGGCGTTCGGCACGTTGGCGCTTGAAGGCTTCATAGGCGGGACCGCGACGGCCGCTGAGCGTGTCGAGCCAAGGCGTCATTTCTTCCCAACTCATATATGAAACCACCACGCCGCTACGCGCCCACTGGCTGTCGGCCGAATGGCACATGTGCATATAAAAATAGCCTTTAGGCCAGTCGGAGAGACCCGCGTAGCGCTCACAGCCCCAAGGACTGGAACCAGAATAGCAGAAATAGTTGCGGTTGAGATAGGGCATACGCTCGGGCTTGAACACAAGATAGACCGTGAAGCAGCCCGTGGTTTGCGGTAAAGACAAAAGGCGGCTCTTGAAAACGGGACGAACGGCTCCCTCGGGCAAAAGCGAAAGGGTGACGGCGGGATGGGTGTCGGAGATGACGTAGTCTGCGGCATAATGACTGCCATCGGCTGTGGTCACTCCTGTGACATGGCCCTCACTGGATGTAATAGCTGTGACGCGCTGTCCAGTCAAGACCCGACCGCCGGCCGACTGGATGATACCGATGAGAGCGGCGGCTATGTGATGGCTACCTCCCACCACGCGCCAGCCGCCATCCATATAAAACCCAGTGATGAAGGCATGGAGCGAAAAGGGGGTGAGCTCACGCGTGGCGGCAATGAGGGGAAGACGACCGGCCAAGACTGCAGCCAACTGCGGTGAACGGGGCGATATGGCCGCCAGTGTGTCATACATCCCGACGTTTTGCCATGACGACAAAACTTGGGTGATGGTGGTTTGGGATATAGCGTCGCCTACACTTGAGAGACGCGACACTTCGTCGACGGCCTGCATATAGCGCGATATGGCTTCGCTCTCGGAAGGGAAGCGGCGCAAAAGCCCTTCGGCAAAGGCTTCGCGACCGGCTGCAAATTCATATTGCTCACCGCCCAGCCGCAAGACGTCGTAAGCATGGGAGTCGAGCCGGCGGAAGGCAAGACGATGAGTCACGTCGAGCATATCAAACAGTCTGCGCAGGTTGCCGCCGCTTTGGAGCGCTCCGAGATAGTGCATACCAGTCTCGAAGATGGCTTCTCCACGCTTGAAACTCTGCAGGCACCCCCCAGCCACACGGCCTTGTTCCAGCACGGTGACGTCGTAGCCTAAGCGAGAAAGGATGTTGCCACAGGCCAGCCCGCCCAATCCGCTACCAATGATGACACAGCGCCGGCGGTTCACAACCGGTGGCGAAGAGATGGCGGCGGGCGTGGATTGAGACGAACTGGGGGAAGACGCAGCTGAAGGCGTATAGAGGGCTGACACGCGGCGACGTAGCGCACTGACTTGGTCGAAGGTGACGGCCGATGGAGGCGGCAGAGCTGTGCCAATCTTCACGTGCAACGAACCGGGAGTGAGTAGCCAGGCGTGGCGCGACAAAACGTCGAAATGACCCGAAAGAAACACGGGCAAAACCTCGACGCCGAGGCTGGCTGACAGATAAAAGGCGCCTTGATGGAAACGGTGTGGACGGCCGTCGGCAGAGCGTGTGCCTTCGGGGAAGACCAAAACGGAATAGCCTTCGGCCACCAGATGCTTCAAACGTGGCATATTGGCGTCGATACCGGCCGAGACGGGCAAGAAGTCGGCACTACGTACCAACAGACCGAAAAAAGGATTACGCCACACCCAGTCTTTGGTCAAGAAAATGAGCCGAGGGCTCAGGGCGATGAGACAAAGGGCATCGAGCAGAGAGGTGTGATTGGCCACAACCACTCGGGCACGCTCGAACGTGGTCGGCGTGAGGCCGCTCACACGAAGGGACGTGCCGGGGATGGCGAATAGCAAAAAGCGCGTAGAACACGAAAAGAGCTTGTGGAACATCCGACGCCGTGATGCCGCCGGACCAAAGGGCAACCGGCAAAACAACGAGACGGGAAGGAGAAGAAGAAACGTGCCGCACACGAAGACTGTTGCCGTCACGACGGTGGTCCACAGACGCACGGGCACACTGTGTCTGACCCGACGGCTACCGTGGGCGGCAAGGGTCAGGCTTAGGGCCGAAAAGGCGAGCAGGCAGATGATGAGACTGGCATTCATTACTCCGAAAATATGGCTTAGGACACGCACCGACTATGGAGCGGACGACGCCTCAAGGCATGCCAGGCCATCTGAGGCCAGCCCCAAACCACCGCCAAAAAGCAGAGGCACGTGTTGAGCAGACTGATGCGGGCAAAGTCGCGAATGGGACGAAAGTGGCTAACGCGCTCGCTCGACGGCGGATAATAGACGTCAACGTCGACGGGAATGACTTCTGTGCCACGCCAGACGGGGAAGACCAGCAGGGTGAGTTCGGCCTCGTAGCCCGAGGTGAGCCTCAGCCGCGAAGGCAGACGCCGCAGGGGATAGACTCTCAGACCGCACTGGGTGTCGGGTAGACGGTGGAAGGTCTGCACGGCAAACCAAAAATTTGAGAAGCGGTTGGCAAACGTGCTGCCAGAGCTCTTGTTGGCATGGGCAAGGCTACGGCGGCTGCCCAGCACCAAAGCGTCGGGATGGGCCTGAAGGGGAGCCAGCAGCAGGGGGATGTCGGAGGGACGATGTTGACCATCGGCGTCGACCGTGACGGCATAGCGATAGCCCAATCGGCGGGCATAGTCGAGCCCTGTGGCCAAGGCGGCTCCCTTGCCACGGTTGCGAGGATGGGTCAACACGGTGTAGCCACGCCGTTTTTGCTCAGCCTCGTCTGCACCACACACGGCCGCCAAGACCTCAGCTGTAGTGTCGTCGCTACCATCGTTAACCACAATCACATAATCTAAATGAGCCTTGACGCCCTCTACAACCTCGGCGAGCGTGGCGGCGTTGTTGTAGGTGGGAATAAGACCGCATACTTCCGGCAACTGGGAATTTTCGCCCCGGCCAGTTGTATCGACGTGTTTCGACAGGGGTGCCATAATCAGCACAAACGTGGCATAACGCTCTTCGCCACTCACGATGTTGACCTTGATTTTGTGCACGGAGCCTTCGGCGGGTGTGGAGGCGATTTCAACTACCACCTCGTCGACATCGGCAGGGGTGACGACAGAGAGGAACTTGGCATTCTTCACCTCTATAATATCAAAGGCGGGTGTCTCAGGCTCTTCGCTCTGCCTCACGGTGTTAAAGGCCTCAACGGCCAGCCTCAGCAAGAAGACTCCCGGCACGATGGGCCGACCGGGAAAATGGGCGGCAAACACTCCGGCCTCTTTCTCCAAATGGTAGCAGACGGTATAGCCGCCGGAGGTGGACACGGGTGTGCCTTTCAAGACAAAGGGGAAGAAGGGAGGGCAGGACGAAGACGGAACGGAACAGGGCATGGGCGGAACATCAGATGCGCTGCAAGAGAGCAAACGCGTAGTCGGTGGATTGGGAGTGGTTGATATATAATATATGAGTGGGACGGATTGGAGCAACAGACACGGCCGAAGAGAAGAGGTGGTGCGGTATGGCGTCGTGCTGCAACAGGCGGCAAGCTACATAAAAGCCTAATGCTGGCGCCGAATAACATTCTCCAAATACTTGTTTATAGGCCACAACGGGCACTTGCGGACAGACATAGCGACAAAGCTGGTCGTAGGCTTCGTCGTGGGGCGCATAACCATTGATTCCACTCACCACCACGTCGATGTCGGCAGCAGTGAGATTATGGGCAGAAAGAAAGTCTGACAAACGCTCAGCAGCCTCGCCGGAACCGGTGGCCCGACAAACACTTTGTGCCAAAAGCCTACACAAGGCGCGGTCGCTCTCGGTGGACAACAAAAATCCGGCAGCAGCTTCGCCACAAGCCACCTGACCATCACGACCCACAAAACCCATACGCCGCAACAAAACGTGATAGGTGGGCGTGACTTCGTCGAAGGCTCCCACAAAGGCGTCCGTACGCCCCTCCGACAACAACCATAAAGCGGCATCATGAAGGGCAAGGTCGAATGAGACCGCCTTGTGGGAGAAGGTGATGTTGTAACCATGACAAGACGTGTGGATGGCTATGGCCGAGGCAATGGTGTTGTGAGTGGACTGCATGAAGTGTGTGGGGCCCAACAATGTCTCGCCCGTGCGGCACAAGGCCTCAAGAAACTTCTCTGTGCTTTCCACACAACCTAAACCCGTGCCCACAACGATGGCTTCGGGACGGTCTAAACCGGCTTCGGACAGAACCTGTTGGGCTACCGTTACAGCACGCTTCAATACCAGCCCCATACGACGCGATGACGAGCCTGACAGATGGTCGCGAAAATTGGGGTCAACGGCGCGCACATAGTCGCCCACAACCGCACGAGGCGAAGTGAGCCAGTCATCGCTCAGTGGGCTTTGCAGCGAAATCTGTGCGGCACTCCTTATATATAATGGTGTAGCTGACATTGAGGCGAGATTTATTAGCAGAAGGAGAAAATAAGCGCACTGTCATTGCCTCCAAAACCAAAAGAATTGCACATCACGTGGCGCAACGTCTGCCTCCGTTGCAACTCTGCCACGGGATGACACGACGGCGAAAGCATTTCGCCATCTGACAAATTGGGCGGTATGAACCCATGCTGCATCGCCAAAAGACAAATGACACTCTCAATCGAGCCCGAGGCGCTCGTGGTATGACCCGTAAAGGGTTTGGTCGAGGAGAAGGGGGGCAACGACTCTCCAAAAAGTCGTTGCAAAGCGGCAAATTCGCTACGGTCGTTGTCGGGGGTGCCCGTACCGTGGGCATTGATATAGCTGATGTCGGAGGGTAAGAGCCGGGCACGCTCCAGGGCTTGCTTCATCGCCAGATAGGGGCCTTCGCCATCGGCCGAAGTGGCCGTTTGATGGTAGGCATCACAAGCGTTGCCCCACCCCGTGACGTAGGCAAGTGGAGACTGCCCACGCTCAAGAGCGATTTGTTCGTCTTCTAATACAAGAAACGCTGCGCCTTCGCCCAGATTGAGACCCGCACGAGAGGCTGAGAAGGGACGTGAGCGCCGATGGTCGAGAATGAGCAGGGTGTTGAAACCATTGAGATGAAAGCGCGTGAGACACTCCGTGCCACCGGCAATGACTCGCCGGCATTCGCCGGCTGCTATGAGTCGAGCACCATGAATGATGGCATTGGCAGCCGACGAGCAGGCCGTGGAAACAGAGGCTACATAGCCCCAGGGGCCATATCTGGAGGCCATCCAATCGGTGCACGCTCCAACGTCGTGGAGCGCAATGTAGTCGTTGCGCTCGTCACCGGTGAGGAAATCAAGATAGTAGCGCTCACTTTGGTCCATTCCGCCCACAGTAGTGGCCGACACAAAAGCGGTCTCTCTGAGCGAAATGGGCGAAAGGGCGGCCTGCTCCAAAGCCTCGTCTATGGCCATAAGGCCCAACAAGGCGCTGCGAGTGGTGGGTATTGAAGGCGATACGCCGAGCGCCTCGGCTAAAGCCTCCGTTGTCTCTTTGACCTCTCCAACGGGCAAATCGGTGTGCACACTGTCGAGCACAGACATAGGGGCCACACCGCTTCGACTCGACAAAAGCGAATCGAGCGTAGCAGCCTTGCCCCGACCCAGGGCCGAGACAATGCCCATACCGGTGACGGCGATGCGTGGGAAACACACTGACATTCTGAAGAAGGCTTAAAGAGTACGGTGCGCTTCGATATAATCGGCCATGACACTGACCGACTTGAACACTTCCTTGCCCTCGGCGGCATCTTTGAGCTTGATGCCATAATTGCGCTCAAGCAGGACGATAAGCTCAAGAGCATCAATGCTATCGAGCCCCAGACCTTCACCAAACAGTGGTGCGTCGGCATCGATGTCGGCCGGAGTGAGGTCTTCGAGATTTAACACTTCGATGATTTCTTGCTTGAGTTTCTGAATGAGTTCTTCTTTCATTATTGTTTTTCTTATGTTGACTAATGGGTTGGTTCGGCACAGACGAGTCTCACGTCGGCCTCGAAATGATTGTCGTCGGCGCAATCAATCCAGGCCACGACTGCACTGCGCGTGTGAGGGTCGAGAAAGGTGGCGGCAACGATGTCGTCGATGACAGCGGCCGACGGCGAAGGTAGCAGATAGCTGGCGGTCTCGCCAAGATACTTGTGGCGAATGGCCAGCTCGCCCGTGACGATATTGGGCAACGTGTAGACAAACACGGCTGGACTGGGGAAGAAACTCCCAGGCTTTATGGTCTCGCAGAAACGACGGTCGGAAACGAGCGAACCGCTCCGACTGAACACCACTATGGCACGGTCGTCGCGCGGGGTGAAACGGTCGGTGTCCTGGCTCAAAAGCAATTCGGCAGCTACAAAACCCAAACGGCAGGGCAAATCCATCTTGAAAAATTTGGGATAGTCACCCACCTCCCGACGATAAATGGCCGTGAGCAGAGCATTGCCCCCAGCTTGATAGTCTCTCGACTTACCATCGACCACAACATGACCCGAGTCGTTGATGACAACCCTGCGTAGCGTCTGCAAGACACAACGCCGAGACGGCATGGCTGATTGTTCATCCCCATAGGGGCCTATAGCAAAACGCACAGCTGCATTGCATCCACCAAACCCCGACATGAGTTTGACAAACTGGCACCCTGTGGCGGGTTGGGCTTTGTCGCTCACTTGCAGCGACCGACTCACGCCCAACTGAGCAAAGCCACGAGTGGGCAAAATGAGACCCCGCTGCAAAGCCACAGCCGAGAGCATGCTTTCCAACAGTCCGGCAGCTCCCATCGTGTGGCCGAAATTGCCTTTCAAGCCACACACGGGTATATGCGACAAGCCGGCACGGTCGATGGCTATGGCTTCCATCTCGTCGTTGTAGAGCGTGGCCGTTCCGTGCGGATTAATGAAAGCCAAACGAGCCTTTTCAGCCTCAGACACCACGGCCTTCAAACATCTGAAACTGCCCTCGCCCACTCGCGATGGTCCCGAAATATGATTGGCATCGTTGCGCATCGCGCCTTGACATAAGATAATGTCGTCTGGACGAATGTCAGTCTCGGCGGTGCGTTCAATCCAAATGGCAGCAGCGGCTTCGCCAGGATTCATACCCTGGCGCTGAGCATCGTAGGGGCGGCAAACCTCTTCCGACAGGGCTTTGAACGACTGAAAGCCGGCAATAATGAAAGGCGACTGAATGTCGGCGCCCACCACCACTGCAGCACGATAACAGCCCAAACGCAACAGACGCGAGGCCACAATAAGAGCAGACAGCCCCGAGATACAGGCATTAGACACCACAACGGGCTGATTGGGATTGCCAAAGCAGAGGGCCAGCTTTTGGGCCGAACCCGACAAACCGACGCGACTGTCGGCAGGATTGCTGAGCAACAAATCGACATTGCCCTTTGTCGAAGATAAAACAAAAAGCACATCTGGCGCCGACGGGTCGAGTTCGGGATGAGTACGCAACAAATCGACTACGGCAGCCACGGCTATTTGCTCAAACGGCGTGAGCGATGCCACGTCGGCCACCGTGGCAGCCAATCCTTGTACCTCGGCAAAACATGCACGAGAGGAATCAAATTTCGACGCAGCATAAGGCTCGGGCAATTCGGCATTACCCGCATACTGCCTCACTCCCGTGCTGCCCGACAACACAGCTTGAAGATTTGTCTCCAAGCCTATACCCAGTGGCGACATTAAGCCTCCCACCCGACAGATTATTCTTGTGTGAGCGTTGCTGCCTTCCATTTTTCGAAAAACTCAGGGGCGGTCCACAGCAGGTTGCGATTGCTGTCGAGGAAAACCTGCACCGAACGGCCCGTAGCGATGACCTCGCCATCGGTCGCACTGTGGATGACATACTCAAATATGAGTTTAGCGGCCTCCGTGGGGATATAAGTGATGGTAATCAAAGGGCGCTCACCGTAGACTATGGGCCGACGGTAGTGAAACTCAAGGTCGACCAACGGCGCATAACATCCGGCAGCGGCAATGGTGTGATAACTAAGCCCATAATGCGCCCCAAAGGCCTCACGGGCATCCTCGAAATAAAGCGCATAAGAGCCGTGCCATACAATCTGCATAGCATCGACCTCGCTAAAGCGCACGTCGAGTTGTTTGGTGAATGAAAGACCGGCGGGTTTAGTCATGAGCTTCGGGTTGTGCGTCAGACTCTTTTTCGAGAGCAATCTTCATTTGGGTCTCGGCAATACAATCGCCCTCAAGCCTCACCGCTGCGTCGACAAGCGTGAGGCCAAAGATTTCTTCCTTCACCTCTATGCGTGTCTGAATGGTTTCGCCCACACGGGGCAAGCGCTTGATTTGACAACCTCTCACGGCACCGATAAATCCGATGCGCACGGGTTTGTGGAGCACATAACTGGCATAGCCAAGACGAGCGGCACAAGTCTGGGCGATGTTTTCCACGAGACCGTAGACGGTGAGCCGGCCGTCTTCGACCAGAACATTGTCTTCGGTCACGGTGAGGCGGGTCTCTGTGGTGGTTTCGGTGAAGCCTGTGAGGCAGTCAATCATAACAAAAGGCGGCCGCTGTGGCAGCAGTTCCGTCACAGGGATTTCAGAGAGCTTGATTTGTTCGCCAGAAGTCATAATAATTGAACCATTGATTAGGATAGCGTCTCACCATCTTGTCGAGATGGGCCACATAACGACTGGCCAAGAACTCAGGACGGCGCTGACGGGGCACGGCTGACAATGTAGCGTCATCGGCCAAAGGCTGCACAAAAATGCGGTAGCGAAGACGAGTCTCTTTCATCACAAAAAGCGTCAACACAGGCACATGCAAACTGGCGGCAATGGCAAAAGGCCCCATAGGGAAGTCGGCCGGACGGTCGAGCAAAGTCTGGCGGGTGGTCTTGGGTGAACCAAAAACGCGGTCGGAAGCAATGCAGACCAATTCGCCACGGCTCAGCGCCGCGTGGATGTCGAAGATGTGAGAGAGGTCGTCGCTCACGGTGATGATGCCGATATTGTGATTTCCCCACAGCTTGCTTCTCGCTGCTTGCACAGTCTTGGTTTCGTCGGCCGAGACCACTGCATTGAGCCGCTTGCCTGTGGAGTGAAGCAAATAGCCGCATATCTCAAAATTGCCTGTGTGCGACCCAAGAATGATGCCGCCCTCTCCGCTCTGCACGAGGCTGAGGAAATAGTCGTTGCCCTCTATTTCCGACGTAAACTTTCGGCCGGCATATAGGGCAAACCTGTCAAGCACAACCTTGCCAAAGGCGAAGTGGTTGGCATAGACTCCACAAAAGGCCCTCAGCGGTCCTTTGTGCAAAGAGTGGCGATAGTAGTCGTAGATGGCACGATAGGAACGGCGCGAAAAGAGCATATAGAAGGGCACAACAAAAGCCATCGGCACGTACATCAGTCGCACGTCAACATAGCGGAATATGGCAATCAACGTGCGTTGCATCCATGGGGTGCCGTCGGTGCGGCCGGTCCATTCGTTGTGTTCCATCTCTGATTAACGCTTAGGGCTTGCCGTGGTGACCTTGATTAGGCTTTGTCGCCCACTTTGGTTTGGATATAGTCGCAGAATTGGCTCAATGTGGTGACACCGGCCATTTCTTCAGGCTTAATTTTAAATCCGAATTTGCGCTCCACGATGACCACGATGTCTACAAAGTCGAGGCTGTCAATGCCCAAGTCGTCTTTGAGATTGGCTTCGGGAGAGATGGCACTCTCTTCTACTTCGAGGTCTTCGATGAGAAACTCTCTTACTTTTGCTTCGATTTCTGTTCTGTTCATAAATATAAATCTGTGTAATGATGGCTGATTATTTTTTGCGGCACACCACAAGGCTGTGGCCATGGCCGAGATTGTCGTGTATGGTCTCTACGATAAGTCCCGCACGGTCTATGCAGGTGAGCAGGTCGTCGGTGTGATACATTTTGCTGTTGCCGTTGGCCAAAGCAGTGAAGTAGAGACTGATTTGTGTGAGGCAGAAGGCGGCAGTCTCAAAGCGTTGACGATCCCACAGGGTTTCCATGATATAAAGGCGGGTGTGGGGTGACATGATGTCGGCGGCACGTGTGAGAATGCCGATGATTTGTGGCATACTGAAGCAGTCAAGAAACTGGCTCATCCATACGGCGTCGAAAGTGTGGGCACGAGGCCAAGGCGTATCGGCATCGAGCAGATTGGCCCCACAGCCTTCGATGCGCTCTGCTCCCTGCTTGCCGGCAGTGAAGTCTTTCATCAACTCCACCTGCTGCGGCAGGTCCATAATGGTGACTCTGACTTGCTCATCGTGGGCCACACAGCGCAAAGCCCAACGTCCGGTGTTACCGCCCACGTCGAGCAGATGGTTGACGGGCTGAGCGAAAACCACTCTTAGGGCCTCGTCAAAAGCTGTGTCGGAATAGAAGTGGTCAAAGCGAAACCAACTCTCCTGCACTTCTGTGGGCAGGCTCGACAAACCTTCGTATATCGTGGGCCAGGGGCCGAAGTGTTTCAGTCCGGCCGGTCGGCCTTGCTCAAGAGCAGCTTCAAGGTCAAAAAGCCCCTCGTAGTTGACATCGTGGTTGAAAGCCATATTGATGTCGGTGAGGGTGTCGGTGAGCAGGAACCATCCGGTTTTTGAGAGCCGAAATTTCATTGTCTCGGGGTCTATGAGGAGCGTCCCCATAGTGAGCGACGATTCAAGGAGCACTTTCACAGCATAATCCGTTCGGCCCGTGGCTTGGGCGAGTTCTTCGAGGGTCATGCCTTCGGGCTTTTGCCTGAGATGGTCAAGCAGTCCCCATTTTTTCATAATGCGTGCCACTTGAAACACAACGGGGCCAAAGGCAATAAATTCGGCCAAACGTTGGGCCTCACGGGCAGAGAGCCTTTCGGTGGTGTATCGTTGTAGGAGTTCGGGGGTGAGGTTCATAAGCCAAGTTTTATAAAGCCTTAAACACCAAGGCGCTGTTTGTGCCTCCGAAACCGAAAGAATTAGACAAGACCGTTTGGAGCGGGGTCTCGACGGTGACGGGGGTGATGTGAAGCCCCTCGGCAGCCGGGTCGGGATTTTGGAGGTTGATGTTGGGGGCCACAAAGCCATTTTGCATCATCAGCAGGCTATAGACGGCCTCGCTGGCTCCGGCCATCCAACATTCGTGTCCGGTCATAGACTTGGTCGAACTAATCAGTGCGTGTTTGCCGGCAAAGAGTCGCTGAAGGGCCAACGCTTCAAAGTGGTCGCCTTGTGGGGTTGAGGTGGCGTGGGCATTGATGTAGTCGATGTCGTCGGGCGTAACGCCGGCGTCGGCCATGGCGCGACTCATGGCGCGTGCCGAACCTTCATCGGCTGCCTGCGAGATGCCACCGCCATTTGAAGAAAAACCATAACCGGCCACTTCGGCAATGATGTGTGCACCTCGTGCCACGGCGTGGTCATAGTCTTCGAGCACGAGCGCTGCTGCGCCGCCGCTGGGTATGAGTCCGTCGCGGCCGCAGTCGAAGGGTCGTGAGGCTTTTGTGGGGTCTTCGATTTGTTGGGAAAAGGCCCCCAAGGCGTCGAAAGTAGCCATTGAGTAGAAGTTGACCTCTTGGGCACCGCCGCAAAGCACGGTGTCTTGCAGACCCTGCTTGATGAGCATATAGCCCAACCCGATAGAATGCGAGCCACTGGCACAGGCGGCACTGACGGTGAAGTTGACGCCTTTTATCTTGAAAATGGTGCTGAGGTTCATCGTGACGGTGGAGTTCATCGACTGAAAAATCAATCCTGAGCCCAACAGTGCAGAGTCGTGTTTCTCGGCCATAATATTGGCCGCCTCAATCACCGGTTTAGCCGACGAGTCGTTGCCAAAGAGGATGCCCACTTCGTTTTGCTCGAGCCACTGGCTGTCGATACCGGCAGTCTCAAAAGCTTCACGGGCAGCCATAAAGGCGAACTCGGCTTCTTCAGAAAGCCCCACACGACTGCGGCGGTCGAGCAAACCCTTAAGCACAGGTCGTTTGACAATTCCGGTGAGGGGCGACTGATAGCCGTAGTCGAGCCGTTCGGTCTCAATGCCTATGCCCGACCGGCCTTGGCGGAGCGACTGAGTCACTTCGTCGAGGTTATAGCCCAGGCACGACCAAATGCCCATACCAGTGACAACTACTCTTCTCATTGCGTAATATGCTGCTTTTCTTTGTTAATATATGAAGACTAATAGACTAAAAGTCTAAGCGGCCTTTTTCTCTCCATCAATAGAGTCCGCCGTTGATGGAAATGGCTTGGCCGGTGATGTAGGCGGCGTCGGGCGACACGAGGAAAGCCACGAGTGCGGCCACTTCTTCAGGCTTGCCGAAGCGGCGCATAGGCACCATCTTCTTGAGTTCGGCTTCTGGCAGTTCGGCAGTCATGTCAGTCGAGATAAAGCCGGGTGCCACAGCGTTGACAGTGACGCCTCGTGGGGCCACCTCGGCCGCCAGAGCCTTGGTTGCGCCAATGAGGGCGGCTTTGGCTGCCGAATAGTTGGTTTGTCCCGGCATACCCTTGAGGCCTGAGAGCGACGCCATGTTGACTATGCGGCCGTCGCGGTGGGTTATCATATTTTTGAGCAGGCGACGCGTGGTATAGAAAAAACCGTTGACGGTGGTGTCCATCACGCTGTGCCAATCTTCGTTTTGCATGAAGACCATCAAATTGTCTCGACGTATGCCGGCATTGTTCACCAACACGGCGATATAGTCGTCGGGGTGGTTTGTTTCCCATTGGGCCAAGGCGGTTTCGATGGCCTCGGCATTGGCCACGTCGAAAGGCAGGAGTTCGCCGTCGCCACCTGCCTCACGCACCAAACGCAGGGTTTCGTCGGCGGCCTCACGGCCTGAGCGGTAGTTGATGATGACGTTCCAGCCGGCCTCGGCCAGTTTCAAACAAACGGCTCGGCCTATACCGCGCGAACCTCCGGTGACTAATGCGTATTTCATATCGGATTATGGGTATATACTTGTTTTGGGGAGACTAAGAGTCAAACAGACTGAGAGGCTAAGCGTCTGAACCAACTCTTTGTCATTTTGTCTTTCGGACCGTGGCTTAAATGCACTGCTCGGCCTCGCGGCGCAGCCAGGTCTCGATGGCGGCCAGTTCATGGCAGGGCACGCGGTCGGTGGTGACGGTGGGCATGAGCGCTCTGACGGCATCATAGGCGCGGCGAGTGACTGGCGCCAGATGGTCTTTGAGATTCATGCAGTCGGTGGCCTGAGCCAGTGCGACGTAGAGTATGGCCATGACCTGGCGCGTGTTGTCCACGACCTGACGCGTGAGCAAGGCGGTGTTGGTGCCCATGCTGACGATGTCTTGATTGTCGTGGTTGTTGGGAATGCTGTGCACATAGTTGGGCATAGCCAATGTCTGACACTCGGCCGTGGTCGAGGTGGCAGTGAACTGATAAGCTTGCAAGGCATAGTCAAGCCCCGGCGTGGCCATATTGAGGAATGGCGGCAAGAGCTCGTTGATGCGGTCGTGGAGCAGGTAGTTGAGTTGTCGCTCGGCCGTCATGGCTACACGAACCATGGCGATTTTGACTTTATCTTCTTCGAGCGATATATAGTCGCCGTGGAAGTTGCCACCGTGATAGACATTGGCGGTGTCGGGGTCGACAATGGGGTTGTCGCATGCCGAATTGAGTTCTTCGTCGATGATGCGTCCCGCCGCCTCAAGCGTTTCGGCCACCGGTCCGTAGATTTGCGGTATGCAGCGGAGCGAATAATAGGGCTGCACTTTGGAGGTGAATTTCTGCTCGTCGCGGTGTGCGCCGTCGTAGAGCGCGTGTTCGCGGGTCTGCAAGCAGCGGCTGCCTTCAGCCACTCGGCGCAGCCGTGCTGCAATGGCTTGCTGGCCGTGGTGGCGGCGCACCTCGTTGAGGGGAGCCGCCATGAAGTCGTCTATCGAGCCCACCACCTCGTTGAGCCATACGGCCGCCGTCACGGCTTGGCTGAGCAGGCTTTCTGCATAGATTTGATTGATGGCGGCGATGCCGGTCATGAAGGCTGTGCCGTTGGTGAGGGCCAAGCCTTCGCGCAGGTATATTTTGAGGGGTTGCAAACCACAGGCTTCTAGAGCCTGGGCTGTGGGCATCACCTTGCCGTCTTTCATCACCTCTCCCTCGCCTATCAGTGCCAGCGCCACATGGGCCAACTGCACCAAGTCGCCACTGGCCCCGACGCTGCCATGTCGCGGCACACAGGGGGTGATGTCGTTGTTGATGAAGGCCAGCAAGAGCTTGACAGTGTCGGGATGTACACCCGAGCGAGCCTGAGCAAAGGTGCCGAGACGCGCCACGAGAGCAGCTTTGACGTCGGTGGCATCGAGCCATTGCCCCATTCCGGTGGCGTGGCTGCGAATGATATTGTATTGCAGGTCTTTAAGGTGCTCGTCACTCACGCGCCATTGGGCCATGGGGCCAAACCCGGTGTTGATGCCGTAAATCACCTTGTCGCGGGCAAAGTCGCACAAAAAATCGTAACACTCGGCCACACGACGCATCGTATCGTCACTAAGCGAGAGCGTTTCGCCGGCGAAGACGATGCTTTTGAGTTTTTCTACCGAAATCATAATTATTGTAATTTTTGCGAAGTTAATATAAAATGCAGGCTGAAACAAAAAAAACTTTGTTTTTCTTACGCTCGGGAACTTACAAAAAGGGTGGTTTTGTGTGACGCAAAGCAACATTTTTTAAGCAAAATCCTGAGTCGAGTGCGCTGGTGGCGACTGCTGAGCGCGGCATCAAGGCTTTTTGGGGGCAAAAAAGACAACGAAAAGTGGATGTTTAGGTCATTTTTTTACGGAAATAAGGACACGAACAACGGTCCTTATGGCAGAATTTTCGGCCATAAGCCTCGTATCGCACTGAAAATGAAAGAAGCAGGCCGGAAAGCCTGCTTCTTCTTATTTCCTATGTCAAAGATAAGCCCAGTTGACGTCTTCTCAAAAGACAAAACAACAGCCGACGTCATGGGGGCCTACTGCAACGGCCTCAACGGCCGGCACGATAGACACCGCGCGTGATTTGCTCGAGGGTCAGGCGGCGATAAACTATGGTGTAGTCGGCGCCATGCGTAGACTCCTCAAAGAGAAATCCCAACGAACCGTCTCGCTGGCGCACCATGGTGCTGTAGGCCGAACCCAAACGGCTCACTTCATACGGACCGCTCCATCCCCACGCCAGTTTGGCCGGGGTGGCATAGTCGGTGGCCGAGGTGAGAGCCTTGAAATAGATGCCCACATGAGTGCGTCCGGGACCGAGGGGCACAGACTGCAGAGCGAGGGTGAGCCGTGTGCCGTCAGATTGGCGCACAGCGGGAACAAGGAGGATTTCGCCGTTGCAGCTGTTGGTGACGGCGGTGGTGCCGAGGCTTTCTGCTCCAGAGAAGGCCACTTCGGCCCAACTGCCTTGACCCGAAGCGGCATCGGTGAAGGTGTAGGTGTTGAAAAAACGCCCGCCATAGGCACGCGAGCTCAACACAACGGTGCCATCGGGCAGTTCCTCACACTTGGGCTCGTCGCCGCCGGGGGCCGGACGGTCGGTGAGTGCACCAAGCAGGTGCCAGGTCTCTCCGAAGTCGTCGGAATAGATGACGCGGTTGCCGCCATCGCGTGTCCAAACGGCGCAATAGAGACGATAGTAATCGCCGGTCTTGACCACACGGCTTTGACAAATCTTGCCCGAACCAATGAAAAGCGACCTCACCGTGGGCTGCCCCTCGGCGTCGACAAAAAGGCGGTAGATTGACTCGGTAACGTCTATGGGCGACGAGAAGGTCCAGCGGCCGGTCTTTTTGTCTCTTTTGGCACGAATTCGGGCCACGGGATTGGGATTGCTCTCAGCCTGTCCGGGCAGATAGTTGCCGGCCCAGCAGGGCGTTTTGCCGCAGACACACATGATGAGCACTTCATCACGACGGCTGTCGGCCACCACAGCGGCATCGCCAAAACCGGTCTGCCACACCTCGGCGGCTTTGTCGCCCTGTCCGTCGGCCACATAGAATGCTTCGTCCCACGAGCGGCCACCATCGCGAGAGATGCGGCACATAATGTCGACCTCGCCATAGCCTATGTCTGAGCCACACGGACGGTGGTCGGTGAAGGCGAGCAGGTCGCCACAAGCGGTGGA
>JAHAWW010000282.1 GCA_018383375.1 Prevotellamassilia sp.
AGACCGCTACCTAGCCACTCGGTCAGGGTACCCTGTTTTGTTTAACCGGTGCAAAGATAAGGCGTTCTTTCCGTTTGACCAAACATTTCGGCAAATTTTCTCCTTTTCGGCGGTTAAAGGGGCTGTACAGAGGCAGTATTCCTTTTTCTTTTGTTTCATACTGCTTTTTCTATTTGTTGCGCGTGTTGCGCTATAATTTTAGCGCAACGAAGTCGCACCACAAATAATAGCGTGAAAAATCAACGGACGCACATTGGGCGTAAATAAAAATCGCGCCACAAATGCCACATTATGATAATTCAGTGCATTGATGGCGCGATTGTGTGTTGCTCGCGTGTGATGAAGAGATATCCGATTTTAATCTTAGAACTCGCTCGTAAAGTGGAAGCGTATGTGCTTGAAATCGGTCTGGGCCATTTGCAGCACATACCCGCTATCGGCAAGGAAGACATCGCGACCTTCGCGGTCTTTGGCCATATATTGATATTTGCGCTTCTTGAATGCCTCAAGTTCGGCGGGGTCGTCGCTTTCAATCCAGCATGCCTTGTAGAGACTCGCCGGCTCCCAGCGACATAGCGCGTTGTATTCGTGCTCCAGACGATATTGGATGACTTCAAATTGGAGTTGACCCACGGTGCCGATGATGGTGCGGCCGTTGAACTGGTTGACAAACATCTGCGCCACGCCTTCGTCCATAAGTTGTTCGATGCCGCGTTGCAGTTGCTTGGTCTTCATCGGGTCGGCATTCTCAATGTATTTGAAAAGCTCTGGTGAGAAAGAGGGCAATCCGCGGAAGTGCAGTTGTTCGCCTTCGGTGAGCGTATCGCCAATTTTAAAGACACCGGCTGCTGGTAAACCAATGATGTCGCCGGGCCAGGCTTCCTCGATTGTGCTTTTGCGCTGTGCCATAAACTGGGTGGGCGAGGTGAAGCGCAGACTCTTGCCGGTGCGTACGTGAAGATAAGGCACGCCGCGGCGGAAACGTCCTGAGCACACTTTGCAGAAGGCAATGCACGAACGATGGTTGGGGTCGATGTTGGCTGTGATTTTGAAGATAAAACCCGTGAATTTCTGCTCTTCCGGCTCCACGTCGCGCTCTTCGGCCTTGGTGGGGCGAGGGCAGGGGGCTATCTGGACGAAACAGTCAAGGAGTTCTTTCACGCCGAAATTGTTGAGCGCCGAACCGAAAAACACCGGAGCTATCTGCGCGCTGAGGTAGTCGGCTTTGTCGAATTCGGGATAGACACCGTCAACGAGTTCGAGGTCTTGTCGCAATTGTGCGGCAGCCTCATCACCCACATGAGCCTCGAGTTCGTCACTGGCAATGTCTATGGTGATTTTCTCGGTCACCTTTTGTTTGTCGGGTTCAAAAAGATTGAGTTGTTGTTCAAAGATATTGTAAACGCCCTTGAAGCGTGCACCTTGTCCGATGGGCCACGACAGGGGGCGCACACTGATGTGGAGTTCGGCCTCGAGTTCGTCAAGTAGGTCGAACGGGTCGCGGCCTTCACGGTCCATTTTGTTGATGAAGATGATGACCGGCGTCTGTCGCATACGGCACACTTCCATCAGTTTGCGCGTCTGTGCCTCTACGCCCTTGGCGCCGTCCACGACGATGATGACGGAGTCGACGGCTGTGAGTGTGCGGAAGGTGTCTTCTGCAAAATCCTGGTGACCAGGCGTGTCGAGGATGTTGATTTTATAGCCTTCATAGTCAAACTCCATCACAGAGGTGGTTACCGAGATACCGCGTTGTTTCTCGATTTCCATCCAGTCTGAGGTGGCGGTCTTTTTAATTTTATTGCTTTTAACCGCACCGGCCACTTGAATTTGACCACCGAAAAGTAGGAGTTTTTCGGTCAGTGTGGTCTTACCCGCGTCGGGGTGGGAGATAATGGCAAAGGTGCGTCTGCGTTCTATTTCTTGGTTCATATCTTGTTTGATTTTGGAGACAAAGAGGCAAAAAGTAGTCTTCTAGACTTTAAGTCTCTTAGTCTTTCAAAGAGCTTTGATGCACGCCCGTAGAGCGTCTTCCCAATGTGGAATATCGATGCCGTAGGTGCGTTTAATCTTTGTTTTGTCAAGCACGGAATAGTGAGGCCTCGGAGCCGGGACGGGATATTCGTCGGTATGTATGGGCGAAACCTTGCAATGGTCTATGCCGGCGAGGCGATGAATAGCACAGGTGAAGTCGTACCATGAGCACACGCCTTCATTGGTGTAGTGATACACACCCGGCACTACGCCCTGGTCGGCTGCCTTTAGGATGACGGCGGCCAAGTCGCGGGCATAGGTGGGCGAGCCCACTTGGTCAAACACCACGCCGAGCGAGTCGCGCTCTTTGCCTAAACGCATCATAGTTTTGACGAAGTTGTTGCCGAAGGTTGAATAGAGCCAAGCCGTGCGCACCACCATTGAGCCTGCACACGAACGGATGACGCTTTCTTCGCCCAGCAACTTGGTGCGGCCGTAGACGGTTTGGGGATTGGTTGGGCTGTCTTCTTCGTATGGTTGGCAGGCCTTGCCGTCGAACACATAGTCGGTCGACACTTGTATCATTGTACCTCCCACCGACTCTACCGCTTCAGCCAGATAGCCCGGAGCAACATGGTTGAGCAAATCGGCGAGAGCCTCGTCTGTTTCGGCTTTGTCTACGGCCGTGTAGGCCGCACAGTTGATGATGATGTCGATGCCGTTGGTCTCGACGAAATTAAACACAGCCTCACGGTCGGTGATGTCGAGTTCTTCTCTGTCAGTAAAAAAAAACGTGCAACTGTCTTCATATTCAGGTGCAAGCGTTTGGATTTCGTTGCCCAACTGCCCTCGGCAGCCGGTGACGAGTATTTTTTTCATTATATATAATATATAGGTGAGTGGGGTAAACGTTATGGGATATTTGCCAGGAAACCTTCACACGTTGAGTCTGTGTCTTAGTCGAAATCGATGGGCTCCTTGCGGTCTTTGATTTGGTAGTCTGAGAGCTGTCCCAGCAGAGTGGTGATGTCTGCAACGGCTTTCGTGGTTTCTGCTGACACTTCTTTGCCTTGCAGTCTGAGCGTCATCACGCCATAAAGCGCCTCAAAGAGTGTTTGCAGTTCGCTCTCGTCTTTGGGCGCTCCCTTGGCTCTGAGGCATACTACGTGGGGCAACACCTTGTGATACATCTCTTTGTAGTAGGGAAATTTGGGTGAAGCCAAAAGTCTGCTATGAAGTTCTTCAAGTCCGCTGAGCACGTTTTTAGACATTTGCAGATGGCCTCTTGCGACCACGCCTTCCGAGTGCATCATCTCGCAGAGGTCGGCATACCAGCGGTGGGTGCGTGAGAGCGTCTCGTCGTCGAGGTTGAACCGCGACAGATAACTTTGGTTGAGCCGGTCAAAGTCGCAGCCGTTAGCCCGGATGATGTCTTCAACCTGCCACAGATAGAGCAGGTATTCAGCCCGATTGGTATCTTTAAGTTTTTCTGCAATAATCATATACAAAACAAATCAGCCGGTTTTCAGAGTCTATGCTCCTATATGCAGTGAGCACGCAGCTGTTTCGTCAGCCGGAATACCCTCGCCGATAATGTTAATGCCACAAAGTGTGAGCAACACATAGACCACCGAAATGGTGATGACAAACACACCGATGGTACGATTGAGTCGCTTGATGCCCTTTTGGCCAAAGTTGCTGCTCATCTTGTTGATGATGTAAGTGATGAAAAGCCACCACAACATGGCGCCCACCACAATTGCCGCATAACCTGCTCCTATCAGATAGGTCTCGTCGGTGCCGACGAATGGCGCCAACATATTAAATAGAGCGATGAAAAGGAATATGATGGCGGGATTGGCCAGCGTGATAAAAAACGAGGTGAGGAAATTGCGCAAGAGCGAACCTTTGGTCTTCGACTCTGGGTGAGTGTTGACTTTTGGCCCCGTGCGGAACATATAGACACCGAAGGCCAGCAACATGGCGCCGCCAATGATTTTCACCCAAAACACGTTGTTTTCGTTCGTAAACAAAGAGATGAGAGAAAGACCATAACCTGTGAGCAGAGCATAAAACAGGTCACTCAGCGCAGCGCCTGCACCGGTGACCACACCATAAATTCTGCCTTTTTTTATTGTCCTACGGATGCACAA
>JAHAWW010000286.1 GCA_018383375.1 Prevotellamassilia sp.
GTGTGAGTGTGTCGACCCTCGGCGGTGCTGTCGTGCAGACAGTCGACTTCGGCCGACAGGTCCGCGGCAGTGAGCAGTCCGTCGACCTCGGCGGCCTTCAGACCGGCGTCTACGTCGTGACCATCACTACGCCGCAAGCTGCCGTGTCGCGCAAGTTTGTGAAGTGAGCAAAACAAGACAAACGATTTCAACAATAGTTTTGGGCGGTTGCGACCTTGTGGTGCGACCGCCCAAAATCGTTTAGAGCCGAACCGGGTCAGGGCAGAAAAGCCGGCGAGCAGATGGGCCAAAGCGCTGTCTGTTGCGAGGTATGCAAGGCCGTGAAAGACGGGCCTTGACAAAAAGATATGCCTTTCTGTTCGTTCGGGGCGGTCTCGTCGCCATACCACCATCACCGCTCTGCCTCGCACTCCTTTTTTTGTCTTTTTCTCAGTCGTTTTTCAGCCTTATATTGCAGTGAGTAAAAGGAGAGGGACCGCTCGGTCGCTTCTCCTTTTGTTTTCTTCGTCATATTTTTGTTAACTTGTGCTATAATAATGCTTTACGAGCCTTATGGCAGCTTTTTCTCGCATAAGGTCCGTGACTTCTGTCCCTATTCCCGTACATTTTTTCCTTAATCTCACCTTCTCTGCTTGCCTTCAACGCACTCTTTCGTGCTTTTCAAGGCCTTCAAACACTTTTTGCAGCAAAATTTTGTCACGATGAGTCCCCTTTTTGTACAATCCCGTTGCGCCCCCAGTGGCTTCCGAAAATAATTATCCGCCCGAACGTGCCTCTATTGAGCGGGATTGGCTATATTTGAAGCGTTAATCCAAAAACCTACCTACTACCTATGAAAACACAACAAATCATGACGGCTCTTGAAGCCCGTCACCCCGGCGAGCACGAGTATCTGCAAGCCGTGCGTGAGGTACTTCTTTCGATTGAGGACGTGTATAACGAGCATCCCGAATTTGAGCGAGCCAAGTTGATAGAACGACTGGTCGAGCCAGACCGCATCGTCACCTTCCGCGTGCCATGGGTCGACGACCACGGTGAGGTCCACGTCAACCTGGGCTACCGCGTGCAGTTTAACAATGCCATCGGCCCATACAAAGGCGGCATACGCTTCCACCCCTCAGTCAACCTGAGCATTTTGAAATTCCTCGGTTTTGAACAGACCTTCAAGAATGCGCTCACCACACTGCCCATGGGTGGCGCCAAAGGCGGCTCTGACTTTGCTCCGCGTGGCCGCAGCGATGGCGAAATTATGCGCTTCTGCCAGGCCTTTATGCTTGAACTCTGGCGCAACCTCGGTCCGGACCAAGACGTGCCTGCAGGCGACATCGGAGTGGGCGGCCGTGAAGTGGGCTATATGTTTGGCATGTATAAAAAGCTCTCGCGCGAGCACACAGGCACCTTCACCGGCAAAGGCCTTGAATTTGGCGGCTCCATCCTTCGTCCTGAAGCCACCGGCTATGGCGCCCTCTATTTCGTGCAGCAGATGCTCGCCGATATGGGGCAGAACCTCGAGGGCAAGACCGTGGCCGTATCGGGTTTCGGCAATGTGGCCTGGGGAGCCGTCAAGAAAGCCACAGAACTTGGCGCGAAAGTGGTCACGCTCAGCGGTCCCGACGGTTACGTCTACGACCCCGACGGCGTGAGCGGCGACAAAATCGACTATATGCTTGAGCTGCGCCTTTCGGGAGAAGACATCGTGGCGCCCTACGCTGAGCGCTATCCCTCGGCCACCTTCTATGAGGGCCGTAAGCCCTGGGAGGTGAAGGCCGACATCGCTCTGCCTTGCGCCACACAAAACGAGCTCGACGACGAAGACGCACGTATGCTCATTGACAACGGCGTCACGCTCGTGGCCGAAGTGAGCAATATGGGCTGTACGGCCGAGGCCGTTGATCTCTTCGTGGCCCGCAAGACCCCGTTTGCTCCCGGCAAGGCCGTCAACTCGGGCGGCGTGGCCACATCCGGACTCGAGATGACGCAAAATGCCATGCACATCTCGTGGTCGGCCGACGAGGTGGATGAGCGTCTGCACAAGATTATGAGCGAAGTGCACGACCAGTGTCTGCAATATGGTCGCGAAGCCGACTATATCAACTACGTCAAAGGTGCCAACATTGCCGGTTTCATGAAAGTGGCCCGAGCCATGATGGCCCAAGGCATCGTCTGAAAAAAGCTAATGAGCGGCCCCAATGGGTCGCTCATTATTTCCCTGTCATCCTGACAGCATCAACCGGTCAGCCCCATCCGCCGTCGCCGACCGATTGACCAATCTCTCAGTTCCTCTCCCAATGCTCCCCACCTTAGATTTTCTCTCTTCACGCTTCGCGCAGTTCAACCAGACGATATTCGACGGCCGTCTGCCCATGCCGACGTTTCGCATTGGCTATGCCCGTCGCTCGCAAGGCTCCCTGAGCTACAAATCGGTGAGGCATTTCGGCGTGAAACACAGGGTGGGGGATTTCACACTCACACTGAGCCGCAAGTTTGATTGCCCGGAGGAGGAATGGGAAGACACCCTCATTCACGAAATGATACATCTGCACATCGCGGCAAACGGCATTGTCGACACCTCGACTCATGGCAAGGTTTTCAGGCAGATGATGCACGATATCAATGCCCGATGGGGGCGCCACATCACGATATCGAAACGGCTCAGTGTCGAGGAGGCAGAGCGTGAGACTCTGAGTGCCCCGCGATTTTTCTGCGTGGTGAAACTGGCCGATGGGCGCACGGCACTCACCGTGGCTGCCAAGACATGCATCAACAGCCTTTGGCGTGACATTCCCCGCGTTTATAAGACCATCAGCATAGATTGGTATTGGTCTGCCGACGCTTATTTCTCGCGTTTCCCCGTGGCCCGAACGCCTCGGCTCTATGTGGTGAAGGCCGAAGATTTGGCTCCCCGTCTCGCCAAGGCCGTCAGGCTGACCAAAGACGGAAAGCGGATAGACTAAGCCTCTTTCCCTTTACACAAAAATCCCTGCACGACCGCGCGTAAAAGAGCCGGAGGTGCAGGGATTGTTTGTTGTGGCAAAAGCGTAGCGTATTATTCTTCGACAACCTCAAAGAGGTCTTTGCCTACGCCGCAGAGTGGGCATACCCAATCTTCGGGAATGTCTTCAAAGGCTGTGCCGGGAGCGATGCCGCTATCGGGATCGCCAACTTCGGGGTCGTAGACCCACTGGCATACGGTGCATACGTACTTTTTCATAATTTGTGGTTTTTGAGGGTGAATAATGGATGCCAAGATTACTCGTTGACATCGGGAAGTGTATTGTAGTCGTGGCTGTAGCGCAACATTTGGGCGTCGTAGGCCTCGGTATAGTCCAAAGTCACGTCGGTGATGCGGCCCTGAGCGTCGCGCACGGCTTTGTATACCGGATTGATGAAGCCTTTGTAAGGCGAAAGATTAAGTTTCTCGTAGCGTGTGAGCACTTCCTTATGTAGCGCGGGGTCAATCTGTACGGCATAGTCCTCGACCAAGCGGCGGGCAGCTTCATAGTCGCCTTCGCTTTTGATGCGCTGTATCTCGGCGAGCAGTTGGCCAAAGAGATGACGCAGTTTCTCGTAGTCATTGATTTTGACGTAGGTCTTGCCTTTCTTCTTGACCAATTCCACCACCTTGTCGGCCCGTCCGTGTTCGTAGGCCCAGCGGGCGATGAGGGCGCGGTTGCGCATGTGGGCCTCTTCGATGGTATTGCCCAGGTTGATGCGCACCAGCTGCGTCATCAGACCATTAAGCATATAGCTGTAGTATTGGCTTTTGTAGGCTTCGAGGTTAGGCGTCAGACCTAGTTCCACCAGTTTAGGGTCGGCCACATAGTAGAGACCGAACAAATCGGCGCGTGCCTCTTCGATGGTAGAGCCATAGGCCTTGAGTGTGTCGGGGTCGGTGCCGGGCAGGAGTTTACCGCTGCCGTGGCCCAGACACTCGTGGAGGTCGGTGTGAAGGTCGTCGCAGGCATCACCATAGGTGTTGATGATTTTTCGCGTCGCCTCATCGATTACAAACTCAGCGTCCATGCCGTTGCCGTGGGCCGCTTTGTTGTAGGCGTCGGTGAGATTGCCGATGGTGACGCTTTTCGAACCATGCTCTCTGCGCACCCAGTCTGAGTTGGGCAGGTTGATGCCGATGGCTGTTGAGGGATAGAGGTCGCCACCCAGGATGGCGGCGGTGATGACCTTAGCCGAGACGCCTTTGACCTGCTCTTTCTTGAATCGGGCGTCTACGGGCGAATGGTCTTCAAACCATTGTGCATTGGCAGAGAGTTTCTCAGTGCGTGCCGTGGCGGCGAGATTTTTGAAATTGACTATGGCCTCCCACGATGCCTTCATGCCCAGCGGGTCGCCATAGCTTTCGGTGAAGCAGTTGTTGAAGTCTACAAGGCTCTTGGTGTCTTTGAGCCACTGGATGCTATAATCGTCGAAGGTGCGCAAGTCGCCCGTGCGATAGAACTCTACGAGGAGGTCGATGACTTTTTGTTGTGCCGGTGTGTCGGCATAGGGGCGAGCGGCGAGGAGGTTTTCCACGATTTTCTCAATGGCATTGCCATAGAGTCCGCCAACGCGCCACACACGCTCAGTGAGTTCGCCGTCGGCGTTTCTTACGAGTCGGCTGTTCATTCCCATCATCACGGGGCGCGGGTCTAAGGGGGCTTTGCGCTCGGTGTAGAACTTCTCGGCCTCGGCCTGGGTGATGCCCGGTGCATAGTAGTTGCAGCCCGACGTCAACACAAGGTCGTCGCCGTCTTTTTGGTTCACGCGCATCGGCATAACGGTCGGGTCGAACATCACCGGGATGAGCTCGTCACACAAGTCGTCCACCGTTTGGTCGGCAGGGAGATTGAGTTTTTCGCGAGCAATCTGGTGGGCAGCGGCTCTCAGTTCGTCGGCTGTGAAAGGCGGCACGAACTTCTCGCATCCGTAGTGGTGGTGAATGCCTGAAGAGAACCACACGCGCTTCAAGTAGGTGGACAGCCCGGTATAGAATTTGCCTTTGCGGTCGCCTTTATAGTCGGTATAGATTGCCTCAAGCAACCGACGGATGCGGAGGTTGTAGCGACCGTTTTGATCGAAAAGGATATCGCGACCTTGCAGGGCGGCTTCTTGCAGGTAATAGATAAATGTTTTTTGCTTTAACGTGAGATTGTCAAAGCCCTCGACCTTATAGCGTAGCATCTGGATGTCGGCAAAACGCTCGTCGGTATATTGGAAACCGTCGGTGGTTTGCGCAATGCCCTCGACGCTGCCGCCAAAAGTAGCGGCGGTGGCCATCATCATAGTCATCATTGTTTTTTTCATATAGTCTTTATTGTGGTTGATTGTCTCGGATTAGCGGATGTAGCGGTTGAACAATCGTTCGTCACCGATGGTTGTGGACGGGCCGTGTCCGGGATAGACTTTGACACTCTCGGGCAGGGTGGTCACCAGATGTTGCAAGGCTGAGATAAGGCTCGCCTCATCGCCGCCCGGCAAGTCGGTACGTCCGATTTCTCTGCAAAAGAGGCTGTCGCCGCTAAAAAGCACGCCTTCGGCTTCGCAGTAGAAGCAGACGCCGCCCGGTGTGTGTCCGGGGGTGGCAATGACGCGCAGGCTGTGATTGCCGAAGTGGAGGGTGTCGCCATCGTTGAACGGCGTGGCTGCTGCGGGTAGCGACAAGGGAAAGTCGCGGTGCAGGAAGGCTCGCATCTGTTCGGCGGCGGCAGCGTATGTGGTCTGCTCGGCGGCTGAGAGTTCGGGCGATAGGCCATAGGTGTCGGCACAATATTGTGCGCCAAACACATGGTCAAAGTGGCCGTGGGTGCACAAGAGGCGCACCGGCTTGAGTGCCTTCTCGGCGATGTAGTCGCTAATGCGGGTTTTGTCTTCAGGGAAGAAGGCACCGCAGTCAATAATCACGGCTTCGCCGCTCTCATCGCTGACGACGTAGCAATTCTCTTCGATGAAATTGCAAGTAAACAGTTTGATTTCAATCATAGGATAAAAACATTGTCTTAGTGGCCGCGTCTCACATCGCCACGAACGCCACCTTTTTGGTCTTGAAGAAATCGTCTTCGAAATAGGTGGAGAGTTCCCATTGTTCACTGACGCGCTTGAAGGGCTTGAGTTCGTGGTGCAAGTCACCGCCCTTGAGACAGATGATGCCATTGGGCAGGGCGTTATGGCTTTCGCGGCGGATGTTTTTCTTGACCAAGCGGGCCAGCTCAGACATTTCGGCCATGGCGCGAGACACCACGAAGTCGTATTTGCCTTTTTCTTCAATCACGTTGCGGTGGATGGCAGTGACGTTTTCAAGTCCGATGGCTTCGGCCACGGCGGCTGCCACTTTGACCTTCTTGCCAATGCTGTCCATAAGGGTGAAATGACTTTCGGGGAACATGATGGCCAATGGTATGCCGGGGAAGCCGCCGCCTGTGCCGAGGTCGAGCACTTCGGTGCCGGGACGGAAACGGATGACCTTGGCAATGCCGAGCGAGTGGAGCACGTGGTGGGGATAGAGATTGTCTATGTCTTTGCGCGAGATGACGTTGATTTTCGCGTTCCAGTCGTGATAGAGTTCGTCGAGTGCGGCAAACTGTTGGCGCTGTTGGTCGGAGAGGTCTTTGAAGTGGTCGTAGACCAGTTGGACCGTAGTGTCTGTAGTCATATAATATATATAGGAGTGTTCTGGTTGGGGAGAAGACTGTCAGTGGAGGGTAAACGCATCGGCGTCGGCCAAGACTGGGAATTTTTGTCTGAAATGCCGGAGCCGCTCCACGTCGAGTGTGATGGTGGCGGCCTGAACGTTGGCGTCGAAGTCGGCGAGGGTTTTGCCGTAAGCGTCGATGAGCATCGACCCTCCGGCATAGTGGCAGACGGGGTCGTTGCCTGTGCGGTTGACGCCGCAGACGAAACATTGGTTCTCTATGGCTCGCGCCTTGAGCAGGGTTTGCCAAGCCATTTGACGGCTTTCGGGCCAGTTGGCCACATAGACCACGAGGTCGTAGGCCGCTGCAAAGTTGCGCGAAAATACGGGAAAACGCAAATCGTAGCACGTCAAAATCAACACCTTGAGGCCGCCAATCTCCACGATGGTGCGCCCAGAGCCGGCTTGATAACAGGCCTTTTCGCCGCCATAGCCGAAAAGATGGCGTTTGTCATAGACGGCTGTGACGGCGCCGTGGCCGACCACAAATAGTCGGTTTGTGGCCCGGTTTTCGTCTTTTTCTCTCCACGGCAGACTGCCCATGATGGTCTGTCCATGGCGTGCGGAGAAGGCTTTCATCCAAGCCAAAGCCTGTTCGGCGGCACTGAAGGTCTCTGCCGTCGGGTTCATACAAAAGCCCGTGGCCCACATTTCGGGCAAGACGTAGAGATCGGCCTCTGGAGCTTGTTCGATGAGGCTCTCGGCGGTGGCGATGTTGGCCGTGACATCTTGCCAGACGATATCGGTCTGAACGAGGCAGATTTTCATAAGACAGTAGCGTTATGGGGTTATGTCTAAGAGCAAATAAGTGCGGTCGTCGAACGAGACGTTGCCTGCCGTTAGTCCCTTGGTGGCCGGATGGCGCTCGATGCAAAGCGGATCGGTCTGGAGGCAGTCTTTGAGATAGGTCTCGGTCTCGGTGAGTGAGTCGAAGAGCAGTGGATAGCCGTCGGAGGCCAATATGAGTTTGTCTGCTCGGCCTACGGGAATGACCGGTATGGTGGTTTCGTCGACCGTTTGTCCGTCGAGCACGGTGTAGCGGAAGGGGTTGCCGGCGTCGGTGATGTTTTGAAAATTAGTCTGTGTGCGCAGAGCGTCGTAGATGAAAGTTCGTCCGCGGTCGTTTTGTCTGAGACTTTCGACTGAGCATCCGGCGGCCAACCAATAGTGAAGCACATCGGCACGAATTTGAGCCAGTGTGTCGTCGATGGCCTTATTGTTGGTATGAGTGATGCCGCCGAAACGACATTGGCAGTCGCCAATCATCCACACTTCGCGGCGACAGGCGCTGTAGACCACGGCCGAGCAGGTGGGTCGCAAAGCGGCCTCACTTTCGGCACCCTCGGGCCACAAAGTTCTGAGTGCGGCTGAGGCCTGGTCCACCAGGTCGTGGAGTGTGGCCGATGGCGACAACGTCTTGATTATCCCACACACTGTCTCCATGGCCAGCCTTCCGCCGGTCTTTGAAGGCTTTGAAGGGAGCGAGGTGCCCGCAACGGCGGCTTTTGAGGTGGAGCCGTCAACCACGGCGGCGAAATGGGGTGTCGAGACGTAGCCGTCTTCGCAGCGGTCGGCCGCAGCGGTTTTGCCTTGTATAAACGAAGAGATGAGGCGCATAGATGGGGTGTGGCTTAGCCTTTCCGGCCACGACGAGGCGGGCGGTGGGTGTCTTTGGGGCGCCGTCCGGTCGGCTCTGGTCGGCGGTTGGTGCCAAACAGGCGGTCGATGAGGTCGGGACGGCCTATCTGCCTGAGGCGTTGGATAATCTTTTGTCGCTCTTCGGGTTTGTACCAAAAGAAATACATGCGTTGTCGCTGTTTTTCTTCGGGAGTTTTGGCCGAGAACACCGGGCGCAGTGTGTAGGGATGATAACCGCTGTACCACGTCTCGGTGGCCACGGTCATGGGGGTGGGGGTGAAGTCTTGCACCTGTTCGAGCTGGAAGTCCAGAGCCTTGGTCTCAACGGCCAGCATAGCCATGTCTTCTTCGGTGCAACCGGGATGAGAAGAGATGAAATAGGGAATGATTTGCTGTTTGAGTCCGGCGCGGCGGCAGGTGCGGTCGAAGATGTCTTTGAACGTATGGAACAGTCGGAACGAGGGTTTGCGCATGATGTCGAGCACACGGTCGGAGGTGTGCTCAGGCGCCACCTTCAAGCGTCCCGATACGTGGTGTTCGATGAGTTCGCGGGTATAGTCGGCAGCCGCTTTGCGCAGGGCAGGGTCGGCATATTCGTGGAGCAGGAGGTCGTATCTCACGCCGCTGCCGATAAAGGTTTTTTTGATGCCCGGCAGGGCGTCGACGGCCCGATAGAGCGCCAAGAGCGGTCGGTGGTCGGCGTTGAGGTTTTTACACACCGACGGCGCTATGCATGAGGGGCGGCGGCATTGCTCACACAGACTGCGGTCTTTGCCGGCCATGCCATACATATTGGCCGAAGGCCCACCGAGGTCGGAGAGGTAGCCTTTGAAGTCGGGCATACGCGTCACGGCTCTTACCTCTTTGAGAATGCTCTCAGAAGAGCGGCTCATGATGAATTTGCCTTGATGGGCCGAGATGGTGCAGAAGGCACAGCCGCCGAAACAGCCACGATGGATGTTGACGGAGTGTTTTATCATCTCGTAGGCCGGTATGCGTTTGCCCTTGTATTTGGGGTGGGGCAACCGGGTGTAGGGAAAGTCGAACGAGCGGTCGATTTGAGCGGTCGTCATTGGCGGGAAGGGCGGATTGACCACGGCGATGCGGTCGCCCACGGCTTGGAGCAGTCGCTGTGGGTGCAAGCGATTGCTTTCGGTCTCTATGTGTTTGAAGTTTTCGGCATATTTACGTCGGTCGGCCAGGCACTCTTCGTGAGAGTGAAGGATGATGTCGGCTTGGGTGATGCCGCCGTGAACGTTGTCTGGGCTTTCGAGCGTCACGGTCTGGCGTACCGGATGTCGGCGTAGCAGGGTGGCGAAGAGCTCAGCTGTGCAGGCAGTCTCCGAGCGTCGTGCCAGTTCGTCGGCCACCAGATGACAGAGTTCGGCCACGGGCAGTTCGCCCATACCATATACGATGGCGTCGGCGCCGTTTTCGGCAAGAATGCACGGGCGTAGGCGATTTTGCAGATAGTCGTAGTGTGTGAGTCGCCGCAGTGAGGCTTCGATGCCTCCCGCCACCACCGGCACGTCGGGATAGAGCTTCTTGAGAATTTGGGCATAGACGATGGTGGGATATTCCGGGCGCATGTCGTGTCGGCCGTCGGGCGAATAGGCATCTTCAGAGCGCAAGCGTCGGGCCGCTGTGTATTTGTTGACCATCGAGTCCATACATCCGGGCGCGATGGCGAAAAAGAGACGTGGCCGTCCCATTTTTGTGAAATCGCGAAAGTCGCCGTGCCAGTCGGGTTGTGGCACGATGCACACGCGGAACCCCTCGGCTTCGATGAGGCGTCCGATGACGGCAGCACCAAAAGAGGGATGGTCAACGTAGGCATCGGCCGAAAACAACACCACGTCGGCTTCGTCCCATCCGCGCAGTTGCATCTCTTTGCGTGTGGTGGGCAGCCAGTCGGTGAGGCGTGGTGTGGGCGTAGACGTGGGATTTTGGGTCATGGGCTGGTGGGTTGCACTTGTTGTGATAAGCAAAATTAGTGATTTTGGCGTAGGTGGTGAAACGATTGGGCGGCGAATTGGTCTGTTTGAAAAGGCGGGTGGTGTGTGACAAAAATGGTGATTTTTTTGCCGAGATAGTTTCTTGGAAGTCTCTCAAGCCTCGCCGTTGAGGCCAAAATGGCTTTTGTGACGGTTTGAAGCCTTCTTTTCTTGCTTGGCATAAGGCCACAAAAAACGGGGATAAAGACAGTTTTTCGTGTCCTTATCCCCGTAGATGGTGGTTGTGGCTTAAAATCCGGCTTGTGGCAGCCTTCTTCTTTTATCCTACCTCAAAGTTAAGCCCGAAACGCTTTTGACAAAAAGACAAAAAGAGGCTGACCAAACAAGAGGCTTAGCCGGTGATGCGACAATTAGTCGGCCTGTTGCGTGAGGGCAATCTTTGAGCTCACGCCGTTTGAGGTGAGCGTGAGGGTGGCCAGACGCTCTGCGCCGGTGTGGTTGGCGTCGACGTGAAGTGCCACGCGGTGTTTGCCTGCATCAAAGTTGGCGGTCTCAACCTGTGCCCAGTCGGCGTTGCTGGTGAGGGTGGCGCCGTTGGCATAGACGGTGAAGGTCACGGCAGTGTCGGCCGCGGTGGGAGCAATGTTGAGGGGGAAGGTGATGGCGGCCGTCTCGAGATTGTCGGGCTGTGAGTAGTTGGTGTTGACGGGAGCCGGCGAAATGATGTTGAGCCAGTAGTATTGCGTCACGGGCATGGATATTTGGCCATAACCTTTGACGGCGATGTAGGCTTTGCGGGCCTTGCCTGTGTTGTTGGCCGCATATTGGAAGTGAAGCAGGGTGGAGTAGGTCTTGCCTGCAGGAATTTGTTCGCTGGTTTTGTCGCATGTGAGCCAGTCTGCACCTGACGTGAGTTGCCATGAGTCGCTGCTGACGACGCGGATGGTGTCGACGGTCTGGTCGGCATAGGCAATCATGCCGCCGGCCTTGATGGGATAAAACTGGAGTGTGTGGCGCTCGTAGGTGTCGTCGTTGTCACAAGCCGTGAAGACCATTGTCGAGAAAAGTGCAACAGTGGCGAGAAAGAGAGTTTTTTTCATTTCTTGTCGTTTAGTATATAAGTTGGTTAATAAAAGTAGGTGCTGTGTAGTGGTAGCTTTTTCAAGAAAAATGTCCACCTTTAGTACCACTCAATATTGGAACTGTAAGAACTGCGTTTGTCCCATTTGAGTGCATCGGCCAGCTCGGAGGCACGGGCGCGGAAGGTGAAGTTAAACGAAGAGTATGGCCTCAGCACCACCGAGCACGACATTTCGAAGCAGTGAAGGTCGCGCGAGACGGAGGCCGTTGTCATGGAGAGCTCGTGATAATTGAAGTCGTAGCCCGAAGAGAAGGTGATGTTCCAGCCATCGGCAATGCGCACGTAGCCCGAGAAGTTCATCGTCTGTGTGAATGAATAGGGATAGCGCATGCGGCGCACGTTGATTTGTTTGCTGCGGTCTTCGGCCATGGTGATGCCATACGAGACGGTGAACGACCAAGGGATGGAGAAACGCAGGTAGCCGTCTTCGTCGACTTGGGCCTTCTCTGTCTTTTTCGAACCCTTTTGCGAGGCCTTCAAGTCGGGGTCGACGTTGGCGTCTTCGCCCGAGTCGTCGGTCTCGGTGTTGTCGTCGGTATTGGTCGTCGAACTCCGTTCGCGCTTGGAAAACAGCTTTTTGAGTGTCTCGTTGCTGAACGTGTAGGAGAGGTTTTGCGACATACCCTGGAAACGGCCGAAACGTCCGTAGCTCCACTCGGTGCGGTCGGAGGTGACGACACGTCCGTTTTTGTCGAAAGCATAAGCATAGGTGGCAAACACGGCCGCCATGGAGAAGGTGTATTTCTTTGACAACTTCAGTCGCAGACGGGTGCTCAGGTCGCTCCACGGCCGCGTCTGTGCAGCCATGTTATAAGATAGCGTTCCAGAAAGCTCGTCGATGAGGCTGATTTTCTTTTCGCCCGTGCTGTCGCGGTCGCTCTTGATTTTCATCTCTACGTTGTTGGACACACTCATAGAGATCATGCCCTGTTTTTTGCTCGACGGATAGCCATAGAGGCTGCCGGCATAGGGCGAGTAACTCACGGTGGTGACTTCGCCGTTGGCGTCGGTGCGCACGTAGCTCTTGGTGTAGCCGTAGCGCGGCGCGGTGAAGTCGGGCGCATAACTAAACGAGATGCTCGGCTTGAAAACGTGGCGGATGGCTATGATTTTGTCGCCGAAGAGTTTGCGCCAAGGCTTGTAGAAACCATATAGAGTGGTGTTGGCCGAGATGCCGATGTTCCAGTCGTAGAGGTTGTAGAGCCCGTATGTGGTGTCGCACACCTCTTGTTGCTTGTCGGTGTCCCACGAACGCATGACGCGGTGGGTGTACATGAAGTCGCGGATGGTGAACTGCGGCGAGATATTGATGTACTTAAAGATTTGGAAGGTGGCGTCTATGGGGATGCGGTGTTGCATACCGTTGCGCCAATCTTTGATAAGGTTTGACTTGAACAGCTGGTCTTCTTTGGTGGTGATGCTATTGGACAACTGACCGGTGTAGGACATCGAGATTTTTTCATACCACCGCTCTTTGCCCACCATGCGTTTGCGGCGGAAGGGATAGAAACGGGCCAACGACAGACTGAGATCCGGGAGCGTCACTGCGATAGATGAGTCGCGCATGTTTTGGGTGAGGTTGGCCGAGCTTGAGATGGTGAGGCCGATGTCGCTAAAGGTGTGGGAAAAACTCACGGCACTGGCACGCGTGCTCTGAGTGTAAGAGAGCGGATTGTACATACTCTCCAAATTAGACCGCTCATAGTTCTCGGAAGCAAAATTCACACGAGCCGAAAAAGAGGTGTTGGGGCTCGCTTTTGAGTCTTTGGAGTGTGTCCATTGCACCTTGAGACTCTTGCTCACGGCATAGTCTGGCATATTTTTCTCTCCCTCGACCGTGCGAAGGAAAGAGACGTAGAAATTGCCGTTGTAACGATAGCGTTTGCGGTAGTTCATTTCTCCGCTCAAGCCCCAAGAACCTTTGGTGTAGATTTCGCCAAGAGCTTTGAAGTCCATGTAGTCGTTGAGGGCAAAGTAGTAGCCGCCCTCTCGGAGGTAGAAGCCGCGGCTGGTCTCATCGCCGTATGACGGCATGATGAAACCGCTCGAATATTTCTTATTGATGGGGAAAAAAGCATAGGGGATGGCCAGCGGGAGAGGCACGTCGCACACCACGAGATGGGCCGGACCGGAGACAGTCTCCTTGCCCGGACGGAGTTTGGCGCGGGAAAGGGCAACGTAGAAATGAGGGTGCTCGGCGTCGCAGGTGGTGTATTTGGCGTGCTCGAGATAAACGGTGCCGTCGGGCGTACGCTTGGAACGCTCACTCTGCATGAAGCCGTCGCCCTGTTGGGTGTAGACGTTGGAGATGTAGCCTTTTTTTGTTTTGAAATTAAAAGACATCTTCTCACTCTCATAATTGTCGCTCCCTTGTGTATAGACAGGCGTCTCGATGAGGTGGCCCAGTGTGTCGACGGCGCCTTGGGCGTGCACCAGTGTGCTGTCCATATTCATCGAGATTTGAGCCGCTTCGAGCTGCATGTCGAGATAGTTCACCTTGGCCTTCCCATAGAGCAAAGCCAGTCCGGTCTCGGCGTCGTAAACCAGTGAGTCGGCACTCTCATAATCCACCGGTGCGTCAATGCCCGGCTTTTTCTTGCCAACGGTGTCGGTGGTGACAGAGTCGCGGCTAAGCGTGTCGGCATGGACCAAGCGGCGACGAAGCGCAGAGTCGTTTTGAGCCATCTCGGTCGGCACGAGCGTGGTGTCGGACACACTGTCTGTCGCCACGGAGTCGGACTGCAGTGTGCCCACGACAGCACCTCGGCGTCCCTGTGTGGCAGAGGCACCGATGCAGACCATAATGAGCAAGAAAGAGAGATATATGAATGGTTTTCTCAAAACGTTGTAGCGCTATGATAAATACGGCTGCAAAATTACGCAAAAAAACACAAAGCACACTGAAAGCATCGGCCTTTAGTGACGCCGCCGGGAGACTGTCGGGAGATTTTATCCGAAAATCTGATGCCAAGCCTTGAAAATCTCAAGACCCTCAGGCCCGAACTTGCTGAGGCTTTTCAGCGTTTGTTCCACGTCGCGACGCTGCTCAGGATGACTTTTGGAGAAAAATTTATCGGCATAGCAAATCACCTTCTCCTCCATCGTTTGTGGCGTATAGTCGCCCGGTGGCAATGGCAGGTTTTGGCGGCGTATGGCCTCGGCGGTCAGACCGGTGCCCGTGTGGCGCTCACAGACGCGGGCCACAGCCTCGTCGCCCTCTGTGCGCATAATTTCGGCGCCGAGACGGCCGTGGAGCAAGTAGGGCGCATCGCCGTGGCAATGGATGCCGGGCGCATTGGTCTGGAATATGCCCAAGTCGTGGAGCATGGCAGCACGTTCGATAAAAGCCTCGTCAAGATGCAGCTCGGGGTGACGATGAGCCACCTCAAGAGCCATGTCGGCTACCTGGCGACTATGCAAGATGAGCAGTCGACGCAACGCATCGTCGGCAGGATAATATTTATAAATAATGTCTAAGGCAGAAAGCATAATTAAAGCGATGTGATGCGCAAAAATACAACATTTGAAGGCGATGGAAGGCAATACAATAAATATTAACTACTTTTGCAACATACTCCATCCATTCAAACTCATAAATAAACAAGCCTTATGCTTATCATCGGAATAGCCGGCGGAACGGGTTCGGGCAAAACCACCGTCGTGGATAAAATCAGAGAGAGCCTCCCGGCAGGCGCCGTGGCCGTGTTGCCGCTCGACTCCTATTATAATGACCAGTCTGATATGCCGCTCGAGGAGCGCAAGAAAACCAACTTTGACCATCCCGACGCTTTCGACTGGCGATTGCTCGACCATCAGTTGGCCGAACTACGGGCCGGCCGCGCCATAGACCAACCCACCTATTCCTATCTCACTTGCACGCGCTTGGAAGAAACAGTGAGGGTGGAGCCAAGAGAAGTCATTATCGTGGAAGGCATCATGACGCTTTATGACAAAGCGTTGAGAGAGCAGTTTAACTTGAAAATATTTGTCGACGAACTGCCCGACGAGAGACTGCTGCGTGTCATAGAGCGTGACATTGCCGAGCGAGGACATCCGCTCGAAATGTTGATTACGAAATACCGCCAGGTGCTCAAACCGATGCACGACGAGTTTATCGAGCCCACAAAACTCTATGCAGATATCATCATTCCCAGAGGAGGCGACAACGTGAAAGCCATCGAGATGATGACACAATATATCCGCTCTGCCTTAAATGCCTCCCGGCAGTGATTCCTTGAGGTTTTCACACCACGTCGATAGAGCTGAGCGTAACGCCTCGCGCTCGGCACGTTTCTCCGCACTGGTGTTTTCTGGCAAAGGCAAGGTCAGGCTGCGTAAGGCTTTGACTGCATTGCCGTCGACATTAACATGGACGCGCTCTTGTGTTTCAGCAAGGAGCGCGTCGCTTTTTTGGCTTCGATTGGTCGGCGTGGGACGGTCAAAGAGATTACCCATTGTCTTCTCTGTAGCGCCGAGCGTGGTTTCAAACAAGATATGAAAACGATTGAAAAAAGTGTAGCCTTCGTTGTAGAGCAATTGAAGCATAGCCTCCTTAGAGGGCTTTACGCCCAAAAACTGTGGTAGAAGACGGCTCAAAGTGGTCAGAATGTATCTCACCTCATTACCGGCGTTGCGGTGTAGACTGTCGACCGGCGGCAACCAACGGCTGAAAAAACGTAATAGGATTTCTTGTTCTGAAGAAGGGGACATTGCTGTGTAAATAAAGTAGGGGGAGAAGGGTAAAACTTAGACTCACACCGAGTCATTTTGATTGCAAACTTACAAATTTGTTTGTGAAAAAGTGTGTACCTTCGCGGCTGCGTTTCCTGTAGGACGCGAGAGGGCTGCATAAGGCTCCATCTTTATACCATTATTTATATGTCAAACAAATCACTATTCAATCACAGGGAGTCCTTCACATTCCGTCGTTTCAGCCGGCGGGGCTATGGTCTCTTTGCCTGCTTGGGCCGCGAGGTGCGGGTCGGGGTCTTGACAGTGGCGACGCTCAGTGCGGCCGCCCCTTGTCTGGCCACAGACTCTAAGCCCGTCTCTTTTGTAGAGGCAGAAGGCGGACTGGCCACAGACTCTGCAGGCACCGAATTGGCCGAGGCGCTCGTCAGTGCCACGCGTGCTCCCTTGGCAGCCGATGTGGCTGCACGCATAGTGACGACTCTGTCGCAACGAGACCTCGAGGCGGCGGGCGTCACGAGTGTCAACGACTTGCTCAAACTGGCCGCGGGCGTAGATGTCCGTCAGCGCGGCGGTTTTGGTGTACAAACAGACATCAGCATCGATGGCGGAACCTTTGACCAAATATGTATTCTCGTCAACGGCATAGCCATCACCAATCCTCAAACAGGCCACAATGCGGCCGACTTCCCCCTCAACACAGCCGACATAGAGCGCGTGGAAATACTCCGCGGCGCAGCTTCGCGTGTGTTTGGCTCGCAAGCTTTCAGCGGCGCCATCAATGTGGTGACAAAGGGCGCTGCAAAGACTGGCCTTGAAGCCACAATCGAAGGTGGCAGCTACGGCACCGTTTTGGCGCAGGCCCGCGGTGCTTGGGCTGTTTCGCCACGTTTCTCTTCCTCGCTCAGCGTGGGCGCCGGTTGTAGCGATGGCGCTGTCGAGAATGGCGACTTTAAGCAGGTGAGGGCCTTTTGGCAAGGCCAATATACTGACGACGCCTTGATGCTGCAAGCCCAAGCCGGACTCACGGCCAACGACTTCGGGGCCAATACGTTTTATTCGGCAGCCTATCCAAACCAGTGGGAAGCCACGCGCCGCTATTTCGTGGCCCTCAAAGGCGAAACCAAAGGTCGCGTACACTTCACGCCACAAGTATCGTGGTTGCGCAGCTCAGACCATTTCCAACTCATACGTGCCTCACATACTGGCGAAAACTTTCATCGCGGCGATGTGCTCACCGTCGGAATGGGTGCTTGGACGCAGTGGGCTTTAGGTAAAACGGCCGTAGGCGCAGAGTTGAGAGACGAAAGTCTTTACAGCACCAACCTTGGGTTACCGCTCTCTGACGAACAACAATTCAACGTTAACGGACATCCCGATATCCAATACAACCACCATGCCGAGCGCACCAACGTGAGTTACTACTTAGAGCACAATCTTGTGGTCGGTGATTGGACGGTTTCGGCCGGTGTGATGGCGCAACGCAACTCTATGGCCTCGCGCACCTTCCGCTTTTTTCCTGGCGTCGATGTGAGTTACCGACCGTCTTCGGCCTGGCGACTGTTTGCCTCGTGCAATCGCTCAATGCGCCTGCCCTCGTTCACCGATTTGTGGTATAAGAGTCCCACGCAAGAGGGCAATGTCGGGCTTCAACCGGAAACTTCCACCTCATACCGCATCGGGGCCGAATGGGGCGGACATGGTTGGAAGGTGAGTGCAGAAGGCTTTCACAACCGTGGTCACCATATGATAGACTGGGTGATGTATAATCCCACGGACATCTATCACGCCACGAGTTTTGAACTCTCTGGTTATGGCGCTTCGCTGACGGCAGAAATGGCCTTGAGTCAACTGCTTGGTAGCCGTCAGCCCTTGCAGCGCCTTCGTTTGGACTACACCTACCTTTATCAGCATCGCGATGAAGGCCCCGATTATTATAAATCGAATTATGCTCTCGAGTATTTGCGTCACAAACTCACTATCTCGCTCGACCATAAGATAGTGTCGCGACTCTCTGCTACTTGGACAATGCGGTTGTGGGAGCGCGAAGGAGGTTATGTGGTTTACGACGGCGTTCGTCCCACCGACCAATTGCATCCCTACGGCTTGCACGCCTTGCTCGACTGCCGCCTCAGATGGAAGGCAGAGCATTACGAACTTTTTGCCGACTTGACCAACGTCACTGCCACGCGTTATTTTGATTTGGCCAATGTGCGGCAGCCCGGTTTTATGCTTTTGGCCGGTGCTAAGATAAAAATCTGACCTTTATCAACCTTTTGGCGCTTTAAGACCCCTCTCAACCTACAGAAAATAATAAAATGACTGCTCGGGCACATTGTGTCTGAGCAGTTTTGCTTACTTTTGCAAAACATAGGCTTTAACACAGCACGCGCTGAGATACTGCTATGGCTTATGATATGCCATTTTGTGCCTCTCGCCATATATTCACCGACCTCACCTCGTCATCTCGTGTCTACTATGTCTGTCTCCAAATCTTTTCAAAGTCTTGTGGCCATTGTCTTTGGCCTGACGATGAGTTTTCTGGCAGCATGTAGCGACGAAGAAAATACGGCCCGTTATGATGTCGTGGCTCAGGGTGCCGAGGCCGTGGGAACGAAAACCGTGCTCGTCTATATGGCCGGGCACAACACCTTGGGTTATGCCGGTTGTATACAAGCCGACACGGCCGAGATTATGGCCGGGCGTTTTGCCATCCCAAGCGACGGCCGGTTGCTGATATTCATTGACACCGGCGACAAGCCCCGGCTCTATCGTGTTTTGCCCGATGAGCCTCAGCCTCGGCTCTTGGCCGAGTGGGCAAAAGACTGTTCGTCGACTTCGCCTCAAACGCTTTGCGAGGTGCTTGAACTCACCCGTCGTCTTGCCCCTTCAGCGCATTATGGCTTAGTGATGTCGTCTCATGGTGACGGCTGGTTGCCACCGTCAAATACACCCCAATCGCTGCGTCGTTCAAAAGCGAGCCTCAAATCGTTTGGTATTGACGACGGCGACGGAGCGGCCGACCACGGCGAGCAGATGGCTGTGGAAGACTTGGCGACAGCCTTTTCTCAAACGGGCCTTCACCCGGACTACATCTTTTTTGATGCTTGTCTGATGCAGACCGTCGAGGTGGCCTATGCTCTGCGAGGGGTCACAGACTACGTCATTGCTTCGCCGGCCTTGTTGCCGTCAGCCGGAGCCAATTACACTCACCTGTTGGCCCGAGGCCTCTTCTCGGACACGGTGAGCCACATCGCCGAGACTTATGTGGCCGATGTCGCCGACCCTGACCAATATTTGTCATATTATGAGCACGGCGCCGTGATGTCGGTGGTGCGCACGGCAGCCCTTGATAGTTTGGCTTCAGCCTTTGCCGCCGCCCTCCCGACTTCAAGTCTGATGGCGCAGGGCCTGCCTGATTTGACCTCGGTTACGGCCTATCAATATTATGGTCGGGCCAATGATTATCGTCCTCACGCTTACGACATAGCCGAAGCTCTCGACGTCATCTTTCCTCCAAGCGAAGCTCTCGACGAATTGAAACAGACGCTATGTCATGCCGTGGTCTATAAAGCTGCTACCGACCGATTTTGGTTTGGCCCCGGCGATTGGACCTTTGCAACGGTCTGTCCGGCCACCTATTCCGGCCTGTCGCTCTTTATTCCCCGACAGGAGTATGAAACCAACGCCTCAATTTGTCCCGCCGGCAATCACAACATCACCTTCCGCAACACCGCTTGGTATGCCGCCTCCGGCTGGGCCCAGACAGGCTGGTGACTCATTTGCCCAAGCACTGCGTCCCGACTCATCACCTTATCAACCCATCATAAAACTCATTCAGCCTTAGCCTCTCCCAGTTCACCCATCAACCATTCATCCCACACTAATCAATGAAAGCCCTTCAGTTTGCAGGCCAAATTCTTTCGGCCATTTGGCGTCATAAATACATTTGGATTATTATACTCTTCATCATTGTTGCCGTTTTTATTGACGACAATGGCTTTATGGCACGCTATCGGCTTGAAGCCGAAAACGCCGCCACGGTTGAAGAAATCAAGGCATACGAGGCACGCTATGCTGCCGACAGTGCGCGTCTGAGCCAACTCAAGACCGACCCTGCCGCGGTGGTGCGTGTGGCGCGTGAGAACCATCAGATGAAATCGCCCGACGAAGACGTCTATTACATCGTTTCGCCCGACTCTGCCGCCACCAATTGAGCGGCGTAGTCTTATCTTTTATCTGGCGCGAGACGCCCATATAATATATAATGAAAACCAACCTCCCATTTTTATGATAAAGAAACTGCCCCAGACGCTCTTGTCGTGGTGTTACAGAATAGGCGGCCTGCTCGTTGTGATAGGCGCCGCCATGCCCATCTTTATTCCCGAAACCTATCTCACGCCTTACGTGTTTAGTCTTGGTGCGTTGCTGTTTGCCGCCGCCCAGTTGCTCACGCCCATACCGGATGTCAACATCACGGTCAAGCGCCTGGTTTGGCAGCAACGGCTTGGCGCTTTATTGATTATGGCCACAGGCGTGTTGATGTTTTGCTCGCGCTATGGCATCAGTCCGTTTAGTGGTGCCGAATGGCAAATGTCGTTGGCCATAGCCGCTGTGCTCGAAGTCTACACCGCTTTCCGTCTGCCGGCGGCCATAGAAAAAGCCAACAGTCAAAGAGACAAAGAGACCAAGAGACCAAAAGTGACCAAGTAAGGCCTGCATAATAAACTGCGAACAGATAAAGCATTTCACGATAATGAGCAAACATATCCACCCCGGGAGTGCCGCCCTTACAGGCCGGAATATGAGAGGCTGTATTAACCTATGCCTAACGCCCCGGGCTAATATGTTACGCCCCTACAGGGCTTGACACGCCGCTCATCAGCGATTAACCTTTTATACACTCTTAGTCTTTTAGTCTCTTC
>JAHAWW010000288.1 GCA_018383375.1 Prevotellamassilia sp.
GCGATGCCTTTGATGCAGAAATGTCCGCGGCTGTCGGTGCGGGCCACGCGCTCGAAGGGCAAGGCCGTGAAGGCCGAGTCGTTGAGGTCGCTGTGCAGGCCCACGAGCAGTCCCTTTTGAGGTTCGAGGTTTTCGGCCGCCAACACGTAGCCGGCAATTTCCATTGTGTCTATGGCACCGCCGGTTGAGAAGTAATAGGTGAAGTTGCCCAACGGGTTACCCTCGTTGCTGTCTTCGATGGCGTCTGAGAAGTCGATGGTATAGGTGGTGTTGGGCTTGAGCGAGTCTGAGAGGCTGACGTTGACGCGTCGTCCCGAAACTTTGATTTCGGGCACCTCCATCTGTGGTGGTGACACGGTGACTTTCTCGCTTGGGTTTTCCACCTTGATGAGCTCGTCAAAGAGCAGGCTCACCTTTTTGGTTTTGATGTTCACGCTGCCAATGGCCGGTGTCATGCTCACGATGTGTGGCGGCGTTTCGTCATACGGTCCGCCGTCGGGTCCGCTGCCGGGATTGGCGCAGGCCCAAAGCGTCACCGCCGCGAGGGTGGTGGCTACGAGGTGCAGGAAGTGTCGGAGAGGAGCGTGAGACATATTTATAATATAGGAGTGGCTCAAGGCCGTATGGGTGAGGGGTTGAGGCTCAGCGGCCTTAAATCATGGCGAGGACTTGTTCGATGATGTCGCGGTTGTTGGCCAGTCGTGGCACTTTGTGTTGTCCGCCCAGTTTGCCTTTGCTTTTGAGCCAGTCGTTGAAGAGTCCTGTGCGGGCTTTGATGATTTCGAGGCGTTGCAGAGTGAGGTCTTTATAGCGTTTGGCCTCATAGTCGGAGTTGATTTCCTGCAAGGCGCGGTCGAGAATGTTGGCAAATTGCTCCAAGTCGGCCGGTTCTTTGTCAAACTCGATAATCCATTGGTGGCGGCACTGTCCGTCTTCGTTCATAAACACCGGTGCGGCGGTATATTCCGACACCACGGCTCCCGTTTTGGCACAAGCCTTGGCCAAGCCTTGTTCGGCGTTGTCCACAATCAGTTCTTCGCCAAAGGCGTTGATAAAACTCTTCGTGCGTCCTGAGATGATAAATTTATAGGGCTTCACCGAAGTGAACTTCACCGTGTCGCCAATCTGATAGCGCCACAGACCGCACGAGGTGGAGATGACAATGGCGTAGTTTTTGCCGGCCTCGACCTCCCAGAGTGGAATGACCGTGGGGTTGTCTTTGCCCACTTCTTCAAGCGGAATGAACTCGTAGAATACGCCATAGTCCAACATCAGCAGCATTGCGGTGTCGGCAGGGTCGTCTTGCAGACCGAAGAAGCCTTCAGAGGCGTTGTAGGTCTCCATATAGTGCATCTTGGGCGAGCGAATGAGGCGGCGGTATTGTTCGCGATAGGGCGTGAAGGCCACTCCGCCGTGGAAAAACACCTCCAAGTTGGGCCACACCTCGTCGAGATATTCCTTGCCCGATAGCTCCAACACGCGGTTGATGACAGCCATCATCCACGAGGGCACGCCCGAGAGATTGGTCACGTTTTTCTTGATGGCTATTTCGGCAATGCGGTCGCGTTTTTCTTCGAAGTCTGAGAGCAGGGCCACCTTTTTGGGCGGTATTCTCACGCAGTTGACCATCGGGTTGATGTTTTCGATGAGAATAGCGCTTAAGTCGCCCACAAGCGAGTGGGGCAGGTTGTAGTTGGGTGCATGGCTGCCGCCGAGTATGAGGGCACGACCGTCGAAAATCCGGCTGTCGGGCACGTTGTGCAGATAGAGGCTCACGGCATCGCGTCCGCCGGCATAGTGGGTGTCTTTCAATCCGTCGGCACTCACGGGGATAAACTTGCTTTTGTCGTTGGATGTGCCCGACGATTTGGCATACCATTTCACCCTGCCCGGCCAGAGCACGTCACTTTCGCCGCGGCGCATTCGGTCGATGTGTCCCTTCAGTTCTTCATAGGTGTTGACGGGCACCTGTGCGGCAAAGTGTGCATAGTCTTTGCAGTCGGCATAGCCGTATTGCCGTCCCCACTCAGTGTTTTTGGCTTTACACAAGAGGTGGGCCAGCACTTGGCGTTGAATCTCTTCGGCCTCGGTGTCATAGCGGCGAATGGCTCCGACGCGCGATTTGAAGAACGGTTTGATGATGGAGGTCAGGCTCATGGTTTATAAAGCATAACGAGACGCGGCTCGGTTGGGGCCTCGTCTCTTGTTGGTTTGTTTTGTGGAATGTCAGGCCGTCTCGTTCGGCTTTGTGGCTTGCCAGATGGCGTCGGCGGCGCCGGCATTGTTGCTGATGTATTGTCCTGCGGCGCGTCCGGCGGCATAGAGTGCCTGTTTGTCGTCGAGCAGGTGGGTGAGGGTTTGGTTGAAATCTTCCTCGCCGTGTATCTCGAAGCAGCCGCCGCAGGCGATGAGGTCGCGTGCCTCTCTGAATTTTTGGTTGTTGGGGCCAATCATCACCGGCACTCCATAGACAGCGGCTTCGGGCACGTTGTGAATGCCCACGCCAAATCCGCCGCCCACATAAGCCACGGCGGCATAGCGATAGATGCTTGAGAGCAGGCCGTAGCAGTCGATGATGAGGCAGTCGGCTTCGGCCACCGACTTGGTCGTGGCCATGCTGTAGCGCAGCGAAGGCCGACTGAGTTTGCGCTCAATTTCGGCCAGATGCTCCTCACTCACCACGTGGGGGGCCAACACGAGTTTGAGGCCAGGGTGACTGTTGAAATAGGGGATGATGAGGTCTTCGTCGGGCCCCCAACTGCTCCCGGCCACCATTACCGGCCACAAACCCGCGAAGCGTTCCACGAGCGGCAGGGGCTTGGCGGCTTCGCGAATGTCGAGCACGCGATCAAAGCGCGTGTCGCCCGTCACCGTCACAGCCTCTATGCCCAGTTGGCCCAGCAGGTCGCGCGAGTGTTCGTTTTGCACGAAAAAGTGCGTCACGTGGCGCAGGCAGCGGGCATAGCCTCGGCCATAGGGGCGGAAGAAGATTTGGTTTTCTCT
>JAHAWW010000290.1 GCA_018383375.1 Prevotellamassilia sp.
CGCTTTGGCCTGTTTGGTCTGGGCAATCCCGGACCGGGTGTTTGGCTCTTTGTGCTCTCGATGATTTTATACGGCGTGGCATTAGACTTCTTCAACGTTACTGGTTCGCTCTTAGTAGACCAAAAAACGACTGCCTCCATCCGCAGCAGTGCGCAAGGTCTGTTTATGATTATGACCAATGGTTGCGGTTCAACTCTCGGTATGATTGCCGCTCAAGCCGTTGTAGACCACTTCACCTCACCCGCCGGCCTCACCAATTGGCCGCCCGTGTGGTATATCTTTGCCACCTACGCTCTTGTCGTATTGTTGCTCTTTGCCTTGGTTTTCAGGGAAAAGAAGGTAAAAGCATAACAGACTCATTGGATTTCAAATCCCTGCAACAAACGTAGTTTTTATGACACAACATCGTCGGCTGAACTATCGGCCGACGATGTTTTTTTGTGGCAATTAAATCAATTACGACCTGCTCCTCATAAGCTCTTCTGCATACTGTTGAAGGCTTGTCGACACGATTTGACGCAACAAACTCGGCGTGCCTTTCGGAATTGATATCCGAGGGCACGCCGAGTTTATTAGTCCAATCTTACGATTGGATTATTGCTTGGACGGATTAACCGCCGAAGTTGTCGTACATAATGCTTTCGGGCTCTACGCCAAGGCTGTCGAGCATTCCCACGACGGCCTTCGACATCGGGCCGGGGCCGCACATATAATATTCGATGTCTTCGGGCGCTTCGTGGTCTTTGAGATAGGTCTCGTAGATGACTTGGTGAACGAAGCCAGCGGTGTATTTCACACCAGCAGCGTCGGCTGCTGGGTCGGGACGGTCGAGGGCCAGATGGAAAGAGAAGTTGGGGAACTCTTTCTCAAGAGCCAAGAAGTCGTCAAGATAGAACACCTCATTGAGCGCACGAGCACCATAGAAATAAGACATCTTGCGGTCGGTGGTCTTGAGCGTGTGGGTCATGTGCATAATTTGGGCACGGAGCGGCGCCATACCGGCACCACCGCCCACCCACATCATCTCTTTCTTGGAGTCGAAGATGGGATGGAAGTCGCCATAAGGACCACTCATCACGACCTTGTCGCCGGGCTTGAGTGTGAAGATGTATGACGAGGCGATACCGGGCATCACGTCTTGGAAACCGGGTCCTTGGTCTTTGGGCTTAAACGGCGGCGTGGCAATACGCACGGTGAGCATAATGCGGTCGCCCTCGGCCGGGTAGTTGGCCATAGAGTAAGCACGAATGGTAGGCTCGGTATTGCGGCACTTCAAACCAAAGAGACCAAACTTTTCCCAAGCCGGCAGATACTCATCGCCGATAAGGGCCTTGTCGATGTCTTTGTCGTAGTCCATCTCATAGGCCGGGATTTTAATTTGGGCATACGAACCGGGCACGAAGTCCATGTGCTCGCCGGGAGGCAGGGCCACGATAAACTCTTTGATAAAGGTAGCCACGTTTTTGTTGGAAATGACTTCACACTCCCACTCTTTCACGCCAAGCACACTGTCGGGCACGGTGACGGCAAGGTCGCCTTTGACCTTGCACTGGCAACCCAAACGATAGTGGTCTTTGATTTGCTTACGGCTGAAATGGCCTTTCTCAACATCGAGAATGTCGCCTCCGCCTTCGGGAACCTGACATTTGCACTGGGCACAAGAACCTTTACCACCACAAGCCGAAGGGAGGTAGATGCCGTTTTCGGAGAGTGTGGAAAGCAGGCTGCCGCCTTGAGCCACCTTGATTTGCTTCTTACCGTTAAGGGTGAGGGTGACTTCGCCTTCTGGTGTAAGATATTTTTTGGCCACAAGCAAGATGACGACCAAAATGAGAATGATGGCAAGAAATACGCCTATGCTGGAAAGAATAAATGGTATATCCATAATTGTTGATGCTTTTTATCAAAGGCTCAAGCCCGAGAAACACATAAATGCCATAGCCATAAGGCCGACGGTGATGAAGGTAATGCCGAGGCCGCGCAGCGGA
>JAHAWW010000294.1 GCA_018383375.1 Prevotellamassilia sp.
AGATAATTGTTGTCGGCCTTGGCTTTTTTACCCTTAGGCGCAACGGGTTCTTCGACGGGCATTTCAAGTTGTACGGGCGGTTCGCCTCCCTCTCTGACCAATTCGGCAGCCTCGAGATGGCGACCCGTGATGATTTCTTTCACTTGCAGGAAAAACGAGCGACAAGAGAAGGGGTCGAAAACATATTCGAGACGCTGGCCTTCTTCATTGATAAACTCGCTCAGCGGCGTGCGCTCCATAAGGTAAACGTCTTCCTCTTCGTTGTCGGGGTCGCTGACGTCTTCGCGTGTGATTTGCACGCCCCGCTCCCACTCGTCGTCGCAGACGTAAAACGACGTCATCTGGTCGTCGGTATAGTTGCAAGCGGCCAAAACGGCTTCGTTGAGGTCGAGGAAGGTGCCGTCGCTGTCGATGAGCAGTTCGCGGAAAAAACCGTCTACCTCTTCAGAAATGAACTTTATCCTGTAAAGCATTGCTCGGGTTGTAATGGGGATGAAAAGATTATTTGATGATGCCGCGCTTAGAGTTGGTTACAAAGTCGAGGATATAGTCAATCTCAGGACTTGAAGGCACTTGTTCGCGCACCTCGGCGAGACACTCTTCGCGCAGTTTGCCGCGCTGGTAAAGCAGGCGGTAGGTGTTGTGGATATTGTCGATAAGTTCGGGCGAGAAGCCGCGACGACGCAACCCCACGAGGTTGAGACCGCAATAGGCCACCGGTTCACGAGCCGCCATGACATAGGGCGGAATGTCTTGTCCGGTGCGTGTGCCGCCGCCCACCATGACGTAGCTGCCTATGTGGCAGAACTGGTGAATAAGGACATTGGCGCTGATGATGGCGAAGTCGTCGACCACCACCTCACCGGCAATTTTCGTGGAATTGCCAATGATGCAGCCATTACCGACCTCGACGTCGTGGGCCACGTGCATACCTTCCATAAGCAGGTTGTTGCTGCCCACGACAGTGCGGCCTTTGGCGGCCGTGCCGCGGTTGATGGTGACGTTCTCTCTGATGGTGTTGTGGTCGCCTATCTCGGCCGTGGTTTCCTCTCCCTGAAACTTGAGGTCTTGAGGAATGGCACCGATGACAGCACCGGGAAAGACAACGTTGTGGTTGCCCATACGTGTGCCGCTAAGCAGCGTGACGCTGTTCATCAGTTTGTTGCCGTCGCCTATAACGACATTTTTATCGATGTAGCAGAAAGGGCCTATTTCGCAATCTTTGCCGATGACGGCCTCTTCGTGTACGAAAGCCAGAGGGCTTATTTGACTCATGTGGCTGGGGTATGGTTTTGTGATGATGCCTTTCGGTGTAACCTGAAGGCAGCGTGACTATTTGTTCTTAACGATCTGAGCGGTGAAGGTGGCTTCCATCACGACGGTCTCACCGAAAAAGGCGAAGCCGTGCATCGAGGAGATGCCGTGGCGAATGGGGGCCATGAGTTCGACCTTGAAGATGAGGGAGTCGCCGGGCACGACTTTTTTGCGGAACTTGACGTCGTTGATGCGGAGGAAGTAGGTGCTCCAACGCTCAGGCTCCTCGACAG
>JAHAWW010000297.1 GCA_018383375.1 Prevotellamassilia sp.
GAAGCGGCCGAAGCCCACTTTGCCCGTCACGTCAAACCATCCGCGGTGTTTTGACCGCCAATAGCCGTGGTCCACGTTGTAGCCGTTGATGTTGCCGCGGCTGTTGTAGCGTTCTTTCACTTCTTGGAGGGAGCGGTCGTACATATAGGTGTAGCCGGCAGAGAATTTCAGGGCTTTGATGGGTTTGTAGCCCAAGCCGAGCGACACGTCCCAGCGGGTGAAACTGGCCAGGTCGTTTTCGGCACGGAAGCCTACGCCGCCTTCCACTGCGAACTGCTTGTTGATTTTCTTTTCGGCGCTGATGTCGGTCCAGATGCCGAAGTCGTCGCCTGACTGGGCAGCGGCAGGGGCAAACATAGTGACGGCGGCCAGGGCGATGAGGCCGTGGCGCAGGCGTGTGGTGAGGGCGTGGCCCTTTGGGGTGCTGTAGGGTCTGCTCATAGGTACGGGATGGATTGGGGTGAAAGAGGGGGAAAGGTTGTTGGGTCTTTGGTGGAGTTACACCTCTTCTTTGGGCAGTTTGATCATGCGGTCTACGGGTTTGATGGCCCCGACGGGGTCTTTATAGTAGACGCGGAGCATCGTCATGTCGGTGAGGAAGTCGACGGCGCCCACTTCCACGCGCACGATTTCTAAGCCGAGGCGTTTTTCGAGGTCGGCTTTGAGTTCGCTGTATCGTTCGGGCACGATGAGGTCAATATTGTCGTAGCGCACAAATTTGCAGCCCACCTTGCTCACGAGCAGGTAGTTTTCCGACACCCATACCGTGGCCACGAGCAGGGCGTTGGCAATGAGTCGCTCCACGAGGCTGAGGTCGGCTTTGGTGCCGTTGAGCACCGACAGGGCCACGAGGAAAAACAGATAGGTCATTTCGCGGATGGGCACGCTCTCGGTGCGGTAGCGGATGATGCCGAACACGGCAAACAGACCCAAGGCTGCGCCAATCTGCAGGTTGGAGCCGTCCATTAGGTAAATGAGCATGAAGATGCTCACCGAGAGCAGCAAGAATGTGAAATAATAGTCGCGTCGACGGCCTTTGGGGTAGTAAAAGAAGTGTACGATGCCCCAAACGATGAGCAGGTTGAAGATAAAACGTGTGGACATTTCCACAAGACCTTCAAGGTCGCAAAAGTTGTGCTGAAAGAGGTCAGAAAAGAAAGTCATAATGTGTGACAGTATCGTTGTTGTAAGTGTTTTTCTGAGGTAAGGTAGAAATGTAAAGGCCTGCTGCCCTTTTGGTGTCAAGCCCCTTCTGGCAAGGCGCAGCGTTTGGAGATTTTGCGCAGACGCAGTTTGAAGCGGTTGACGCGTATCTCATTGTTGGTCACGACTGTGCCGATGCAATATTTGCTGAAACCTGCCGGTTTGATGCGCAGTTGGCGCAGCATAGGCAATATGGGCGAGGTGACCCGTCCGTCGCGTTTGAGCTCGATGATGACGGCGTCGGGCATTTGGGCGTCTTTGCTGGTTTCGAAGTTGTGGAATTGCAGGTCGAAGTCTATGGTGAGGCGCTCGGTGTGTGCGTTGTTGACGAGCGTGATGCGGTTGAAGCGGTTGCCCACCGTGGGGATGAGGTCGCTCCAAGTGTATCCGGTGCGCTCTTTGAGGAAATCTTCGCCGGCGCCCTCTTTCATCACGGCCTCTATCGACGGCACGGCCACGCGTTTCTTGTGTGTGCGGCCGTGGTTGTTTTTTTTCTTCACTTCGAGAAACGAGTGGCCGGAGTCAATATAGGTGCGTGCGCGCACCTTCATGCGTGGCGAATGTCCGCATTGGTGGGTGCGAAACATCTCGTGCTCTTTCACACCGTCCCAATACACTGTGCGGTAGGGGCTGATGCGGTGTCCGGCGGTCTCTTGAGCGAAATAGCTACCACGAACCAGCACCAGCAACTTCTTGAGTGTCTCAACGTTAGTGACAAACTTCGTGTCGGTGCGGTTCATCAGCTTGATACTCGACATCTCTTCAAGGGTGATGGGAGGCAAAACGCTGACCAGTTTTTCGAGATCTAAGGTTTGTGTGCTCATCGCAAGGCAAAAGTATGCAAAAAACCTTGTAGCGGCAAAGCAGTGGCCTTTTTTTGTTTCAAATCACGGTTAAAATCTGACGAACGCCCTGTCTTTGACGTCAAAAAGGCGTTTTTTGTCGTGCAGATGCCGGTTGTCGCTGCCGGGCGGTTTTCTCTTTTTCCAGCCGCGGGTTTGGCGTTATCTTTGAAGCAGGATAGAAGAGGGACCGCCGCAGGCGGCCTTTTTTGTTGGTTTGAAACGCATTACGGGGTTACTGACAGGAATTTTTGTCAGTAACCCCGTTTTTTCTGTCCTTATTCCGGGACGTAATTTCCCTTTTTGCGCTTATCGCCAACCACTTTGAGGCGTTTTATCAAGCCTTTTTGTGGCGACTTTGCGGCATGGGGATCTTTTTCAGATAAAAAATGTCACGCTAAGCGGGCATTTTGTCACAAACCTGAGCCGCGGTGTCAATCTTCAGAGCTGCTCAGCGGCGAGGCCTGGGTATAGGTGCGTGCGCCCAACTCTTTGTCGAGCATGAAGAGGCCGTAGCCGTTGTCGCCAATCATGCGGATGTTGTCGATGATGGTTTGTGCGTTGTCTTCTTCCTCCACCTGCTCGTCGATAAACCATTTGAGCATGCTCTGTGTGGCGAAGTCTTTTTCGTCCATGGCCAGGGCCATGAGGTCGTTAATGAGTGCGGTGACTTTTTGCTCGTGCTGGAGCGTGTTTTCAAACACGGCGAGTATGCTGTCCCAAGATGTCGGCACGGCGTCGATGGCTTTGAGCGTCACTTTGCCGCCACGCTGCACGATATAGTTATAGAAAATGCGGGCATGGTCTTGCTCTTCGTTGAATTGCACCTCAAACCAGTTGGCCATGCCGTTATAGCCGGCGGCGTGGCAATGGGCTGCCATTGACAGATAAAGATAGGCCGACCACATTTCGGCATTGATCTGGGCGTTGAGCGCCTCTTCGATTTTTTTGTTGAGCATAATGTGTTGTTTTTATAGGGTTGTTGTTGTTTTGTCTGTCTGCGAAGTTAGTGGTTTTTGGGCAAAACCTGTAGGCAGAAAGTTAATTTTTATCGTTCTTGAACCTTGATTTTGGCGTGGGCTTGGCCTCAAAACGATAGAGTTTCACCACTTTGCGGTCGTCACATGAGCGGTGGTGGCTGTCGTAGACCAGATGGGCCTCGTAGGCCGGATAGGCTTTCAAGAATGCGTCAATTTCGTCGTTGCCCGTCACGAGATAGCCCTCGGCAGGCGCAGACGGCGCCTTGTCAATGGGGATGATGCGGTCGCCCAAATAGAAGTTGATGGTGAAGGGGTGCATGCGGTTGGCCTCAAGCACGTCGGTGCGGAACGAATAGATGGTGCCCGCCGTGGCCCGTTTGGCCACCTCGGCAGCCACGGCCTTGTCGGTCTGTACCGTCATCACGGCAGGCTTGTAAATGGCGTCGTAGTTGAGCCATACCACAAAAAGACTCACCACGGCAAGCCGCACGTCTCCACCCATAGGCCTGAACAGTGTGCGCAGACCTACCAAAACGGCGCTCAGGGTCAGCACAACGCTCCAGAAACCCCACGACACGTCGGCCAGTGAGCGCACAAAGGCGATGTTCTGCGCGGCGTGTTTGCCGCTAAAGAGCATTTCGCCCCTCACCCATCCACACTTCACGGCAATGAAGCAGAGCGCGAGCAGCAGCGTCAGACCGCCCACAAAGCGACTCCACACACTCAGCGTGCGGTGGTGGTGGGCATCGAGCCATAGCATAAACCGCGCCGTGAACCACGCCAAAAAAGGATAGAGCGGCAAGAGATAGACACCGCGCTTGCTCGCCGGAATGCAATAAAACACAAAAATCACTACTGCCGACGTGAGGGCAAACAGCGTGAGGGGAGACAGACTGTGCAACCACCGCAGCGGATGAAGACCTTTCAGACTCAAGCCCTTGAAGGTCTTAGGTAAAAGCCAAACCGACACCGGTAGCAGGAGGGTGAAGGGCAACATGCCGGCCACAATCATCACCACGTTGTAGGGCCACGGGTTGATGTGGGAAGCATAGGTCATTTGGCCCGTGAAGCGCAACACGTTTTCTTCATAAATGAGTTGCAAAAAGCGGTCGCCACCATGGGGTTGCAGATAGGCAGCCACATACCACGCCGTCAAGGGTAGCAATGCCAGCACGGCCACACCCGCCAGACGGAGCCATACCCGCCAGAGGCGACGAGCATCGTGGCATAACACAAATAGCGCATAAACGCCACAGGGCAACACAATGCCCACAGGCCCTTTGGTCAGCGCAGCCCCAGCCAGGCAGAGGGTGGCCGCCCAGGGAATGCCCCGATGGGCGCGCTCGCCCCAAGCATAAAGCGCATAGAGAGCCATGACGGTGAGCGCCGCCAACAGCATGTCGACACGGCAGGTCATGGCGTCGCGATGCACTTCAAAGCAGGTGAGGCATATCATGGCAGCCAACAGGGCTGTGCGCCGCTCGCCGCGGCGAGCAAAAAACACAAACGTCGACACCACCATGGCCAAGCCGGCCAAAGCCGACGGCAAGCGAGACGTCAGTTCGCTCACACTGCCCGATATCCACGAAAACGCCGCCACGAGCCAGTGCAGCAAAGGTGGCTTGAAGGCAATCTCGTCGCCGTTGTTGACCGGCAAAATCCAGTTGCCATCGTGCAGCATAGACATGGCCACAACGGCTTCACGAGGTTCGCCGCGAGTGGCAAAGGGACTGTCGCCCAAGAAAAGCACCAGCGCAATGACGCCTATGACGATGAGGCGCAGTCGGTCGGTTTTGAAAGATTGGAGGTCGGTGGGCATAAAGTGGGAGATTTTGAAAAAAATGCTGGATGAAATCCGCCGTTTGCCCCGTCGTTTGGCGCAAACAAAGGCAAGATTGTGGGGATGTGCGTTAATTTGCTTATTTTTGCAGACAATTCACCCAAAATGTCTGATTATGAAGATTAGTGTCATTACGATAAACTACAACGACCGCGATGGCTTGGCCAAGACGATGGAGTCGGTTTTGTCGCAAACAGCCCGCCTCGGCGTGGATTATGAGTATATCGTCGTCGACGGCGGAAGCAGCGATGGCAGTGCTGAAGTGATGGCACAATATGCCGACAAACTGGCCTATGGCGTGAGCGAGCCCGACGGCGGCATTTTCAATGCCATGAACAAGGGCATCAAAGCAGCCAGTGGCGACTATCTGAATTTTATGAACGCCGGCGACTATTTTGCGGCCCCGGATGTGCTGGAGCGAGTGGTCAAAAAGCTTGACGGCAAAGACTTTTATATTGGCCACCAGCAAAACCTTAAGCCTCATGCCCATCTCATCAAGGCGCCGCGGCGCATTTCGGCTTGCTCACTGGTGGTTCAGCCACTCCCTCATCAGGCTACCTTTATCCGTAGCGCCTTGCTTAAAGCCCGAGGCTATAATGAACAATTCAAGGTGATTGCCGACTGGGAGCAGATGGTCGTGGAGTTTCTTGTCAACAACCGCACCTATGAGCGACTCGACTTTGTCGTGGCATGCTTCGACACCACAGGCCTCTCCGCACGAGCAGGTCACGACGGACGCTATGAAGAAGAGAGACAGCGCATGCTGCGTGAAACTTTCTCACCCCGCATCATTGAGGTGCTCGTCGGTCGCAGCCGTTTCGATGCCAAAGTGCGCTACGCCCTCGACAAATCCAACCTCTGGCAGCGCGATCTCAAAATCTTGCGCAACTTGCTCAAGGTGATGCCGCGCGACTTATGGCACCGGCTGTTCAAAACATCCGGCGACAAAGCAATTTGACCGGATACCACACCGTCAAGCTGCCGGCCACAATAACCGACACAAAGGTGAGCACAATGTCGGTGGCGTGGACGCTGACGGGATAGGCATTGACAATGAAGTTGTTGCCCGCGCCGCCCAGACTGATAAAGCCATACCGTTGTTGTAGCCAGCAGGCCAAAAGACCCAGACCAATGCCCAGTGTGGCGCCGATAAGGGTGATGAGGCGGCTCTCTATGAGGAAAATGCGCGTGGTGTCTTTCAAGGTGAGCCCCAAGGCATGGAGCGTCTCCATATTGGCTTGTTTGTCGATGATGAGCATAGAGACCGAACCGATGAGATTGAAGCAGGCCACCACGACAATAAACGTCAGGAATATCCAAGCCATGAGTTTCTCGATTTTCATTACGCGAAACATTTCTTCGTGCTGCATCATGCGGTCTTTCACCACAAACTCGTCGCCCGATAAGGCTTCTATCTCTTTCATCACCGCCATTTCATCGGCACCGGGCTTAAGTTTCAGTTCCAGTGCACTTATTTCACCTGGGTGTTCAAATAGGTTTTGGGCAAACGTCAACGAGGTCAGCAGATAGTCTTCGTCATAGCTGCGCTGGTTGACTTGAAAGTATTTTTTTGAAGAAAAGACAAAATCCACGTTGAAACTCTCCTGAGGCGCCGCCAAATTGATGCGCTCGCCACGACGAGGCGCGCAAATCTGTATTTGCTCAAAGTCAAGTCCCATTTTGGTGGCGAGTCCGAACCCCGGGATGGCATAATGCACTCCCGCAGCACTGAGAGTGGTCATGCGTTCGTGCTGACCGCTCGGTCCGTACACAATGCTGTCGAGTCCTGTGACGCTGGCAAAATGGTCGTCCACGCCTTTCACCGTCACCACCACAGGGTTGCCCACGAACAAGATGAGGGCCTGCTCTTGATAAGTCGCCGAGGCGTCGGCCACTGCCTCTATACCCTTGATTTTTTGGAGCTTCGGATGATAGGCCGGCATAAGCTTCCCTTTGGCCGGCGTTATTTCAATCTGTGGGTCGAAGGTGGAATAGAGGCCGCCGATTAGTTCACGGAAGCCGTTGAATACAGACAACACGCAGACCAACGCCATCGTGGCCACGGCTATGCCTAAGGCCGAGATGGCTGAAATAATGTTGATGGCGTTGTGGCTCTTTTTAGAAAACAGATAACGCCGGGCGACAAAAAACGGGAAGCGCATGTTATTTCTTCAGAAGCTCGTCAATGTGGTCGATATAGTCGAGCGAGTCGTCTACATAAAATGTAAACTCGGGGATGATGCGGAG
>JAHAWW010000301.1 GCA_018383375.1 Prevotellamassilia sp.
ACGAGACTCGAACTCGCGACCCCAACCTTGGCAAGGTTGTGCTCTACCAACTGAGCTATTTCCGCATTTCTGAAGGCGCTTTCTCTCAAACGCGGTGCAAAGATACGGCTTTTTCTTTAAACTCCAATCATTCGAGCAAAAAAAATCACTTTTTCACCGCATTTTCTTGTAAAATCGTGCTTGGCGAGCCTTTTCACATCGTGGCGCTTCGGCCGCCGCGACCACCGGAGGCTTGGGCCGAAAGGCTGAAGCAGGCTTATGCGCACGCGCGTATATATAAATAGGAGTGGTGCCCCTTTATTGTCTTTTTGCCACAGTGTTTTTCGTCGTATATTGCGATAGAAAATAAAGATGGGCCATTTGAGGCTCATCTTTTTGTGTGTCAAGCGGTTTGCGGGGCTAAGGACAGGGGAAACTGTCCTTATGGCAGGAAAATTTGCGATAAAGACAGGACGATTTTTCAAGCATCGGGCATGATGAAAACACTTTTTGAAGGGTTTGAAGAGGCTCCCGAACCGAATAAACTCATACATCTACTTATGTTTCAACGCTTTAAGCAAGCAATAAGCGTTGGTTTAAGTTTTGTTCGCCTTTTGTCCACATATTACCAATAAGTGTCAAAAGGGTTAAAACTATTTGAGGACGCGTCACGGTAGAGCCGGTGTTTTGAACAAAGGCTGGCATAATGCGACCCATAGCGACTTTTCAGAAGCAATCAGCTCGTATAGCCCACAGCCCGCAGCAGTGTTTCGTGACGGTTCAAGGCGTGATTTTGCTACGCAGCCAACCGCCATTGTGGTCTTTCGCGCCTCTCGAAACGGCGATAAACGAAACAAATAAGTTGCTCCGGTTGATGCAGCCCACCTTTTCATCCCACATTTACACTTCGAACACACACGCTCCCACCCTTGCGAGCGTGACTGAGCGTGACTGGAGCGTTCAGTCACAGCAAATCGCTATAAACCAATGCGTTGAGAGGAGTGTGATTGGGTGATTGGGAAAAAGGTAACATTTTGAGGGTATAGAAATGCTGCGAAACGGCCACTTTTGCGACACTAAACGGGGCTGCAAGACGCCTCGCCAAATCTCGAAAAAGCGGGCAAAAAGAGATTATTTGCACAAACACTTGGCCGGTGTGCAGAATTTTAGTAATTTTGCCGCCGAATTGACCAAAATTTGAGTAAAATGAGAAAACTTGCAATCACAGTCGGGCTTTGCGCCCTCAATGCCGTCGGTGTTTTGGCCGGTGGCTATCTGACCAACACCAACCAAAGTGTGTCGTTCTTGCGCAACCCGGCGCGCGATGCCGTCATTGCCATCGACGGTGCGTATTTCAACCCTGCCGGTGTGTCTTTTATGACGCCGGGATGGCACATGGCCTTCAACATACAGAGTGCCTATCAGAGCCGCTCCATAACTTCGGCCTTCGGTCAGAGCTATGGCAACCTCGGTCTACCCTTCTCGACGGGCATCGTCAATGGTCGTGCCAATGCGGCCAATGGCTCTAAGTTTTTCGACGGCAAGGCCAAGGCGCCTGTCATTCCTTCCATCGAATTGGCCCGTGTGGGTGAGCACTGGACGGGAACGTTCCACTTCGGCATCACCGGTGGTGGCGGCAAATGCAACTTCGACGACGGTCTGCCTTCATTTGAAAGCCAAGTGGCCATGCTGCCCGTGCTCGTCAATATCTTGAGTCCGAACACCGTGAACAACTACACAATGGACACGCATATGCAAGGCCGTCAGTATTACTTCGGCGGCCAGTTTGGCATAGGCTATAAGTTCACACCCAACCTGAGCGTCAACGTGGGCGGCCGCGTGGTTTATGCCGACTGCAACTACTACGGCTACGTGCGCAACATCGGCGTGGGCATCAACACGCCTGCCGGTGTGGTGAATATGCCGGCCAGCGACTTCTTCACGGCTCAGAACATGCCTCACTTTGCCGCCGTGGCCGAAGACCGCGAACTCAACTGCGACCAGACGGGTTGGGGCTTCACGCCAATCATCTCGGTGGACTATAAAACCGGCAAATGGAACTTTGCCGCCAAATATGAGTTCAAGACGCGCCTTCGCTTGAAAAACCGCAGCGGTGTGAACACGAGCGGACTGAGCGAATTTGATGACGGCAAGAAGATTGCCGCCGACATTCCGGCCATCCTGACCCTCGGTGCACAATACGAAATTTTGGATAATCTGCGTGCCAGTGCCGGTTTCCATTACTATTTTGACAAACAAGCCACTCAGTATGAGAACAAAGAGGAACACCTCGACGGTGGTGGCTGGGAGGTGCTCGCCGGTCTTGAATTGGACCTCAACAAGCGCTGGACGGTAAGTGCCGGATGGCAGACCACCAACTACGGTTTGGGTGAAGACAGCCGCTTCGTGACGGACATGAGCTTCGTGACCAATTCCAACTCAGTGGGCCTCGGCGCCACGTTCCGCCTCAAAGAGCGCGTGAAACTGAATTTCGCCTATTTCAAAACCTTCTATCAACACTACCGCAAAAACCAGCCCGACTATACAGACCTCAAAACTAAATTCGGCGGCATGCTCGGCGAAATGGGCACACAACTCACGGCCGCACAGGCCCAACTCACGGCCTACATCAACAGCGGCGCCATTCCGGCAGAGCAACTTCCGGTGTATCAGCAACAACTGGCCGTGGTGAACGGCGAACTGGGCGCTCTTGGTGCCATCAATCGCGGCATGGCCAACTACAGCACCGCCGGTTTCGACAACTTCCACCGCACCAACGACGTGTTTGGCATCGGTCTGGAAATCGACTTCTAAACCCACGCCCAAATATGAACTTTCAAGATAGAAGTGCAATTATTTCTTGAAAGTTCACTGGCAACCTCGGGAACAGAAGCTGAGTCGGGATTGAATTTTGCCGACGACAAAATTCCTGAGGATAACAACGAAGACATGTTGTGACCACTATCACAGCGTGTGACTTTATAACAACACCCCCTAAGAGTATTGAGGCAAGCCAACGCCTATTATAAAAGCCTGCATCGCGCCTATTGTTGCGGCGATGTAGGCTTTTGTCGTATACTAATGAATAAAGGAAAGAGGCTTAAAAGAGTACGACGGAAGGTTGAGCATTTGCCGTCATTCGTCTTCCTGCTCATAATAATAGGAATAGTCTATGCCTTTCATAAACATCTCGCGGTCGTTGGTCTTTGGCGTATAGGTCAATTTGGGTGCTAAAATCGTTGTAAGGTCTATGATTAACAGTTAATTATAGGCATTCAAAAGTTTTTAGCAACAAAATTGCTCAAAATTAATCTGGTTAACAATTTGAAATCCAG
>JAHAWW010000302.1 GCA_018383375.1 Prevotellamassilia sp.
CGACCTTACAGGCCGGGCTTGGTGATGTCATATCATACCCAGGCCTGACGACCTGGGCTATTATGTAACGCCCTGTCAGGGCTTGCCTGGACGTGCTTGGCTTTTGCGGCATAAAATTGCTGACGCAAGAAATATAATAGTGGAAATCTCTTTTTTAGAAATAATTTCCCTTAACCAATTTCCTCCGGCAGATTTCCTCCAGCAAGATTTCCTCCGGCAGATTTCTATTTGAAAAATATAAAAATCGCCCGAGATTGACAAGAACCTCGGGCGACCGGAACAGTCGGGCTTTGACAGCCATTTTTTTTGAGGGTCGAGAAAATGGGCATTTGCCGCCATGCCGACTCGGGGGAAGAGAGAGACAGCCGTCAGGACTCGCCCCTAAAAACCAAGTGGTCAGCTTGTGTGTCGACGACGATGGGCTTGGTCTTGTCCACACTGCCCGAGAGCAGCGCCCGACTGAGGTCGTTGAGCAACAAGCGCTGCAAGGCACGCTTCACAGGTCGGGCCCCATACTCAGTGTCAAAGCCCGCACGACTGATGAGGTCGATGGCCGAGGGCATCACACGCAGCTGCACATCCTGACCGGCCAAGCGCGAGCAGACAGCGTCAATCTGAAGGCGCACGATGCTGTGGATATCATCTTCGCCAAGCGGTCGAAACATGATGACGTCGTCGATGCGGTTGAGAAATTCCGGTCTGACGGTCTTTTTCAACATCTCGAGCACTCCCTCTTTAGCCTCCTCCACCACACGCGCCACGTCGGGATTAGCCTGAGTCCTCATCGTGTCGAAGCAGTTTTGGATGAATGTCGAGCCGATGTTTGACGTCATGATGATGATGGTGTTTTTGAAGTTGACGGTGCGGCCCTTGTTGTCGGTGAGCCGGCCGTCGTCGAGCACCTGCAAGAGGATGTTGAACACATCGGGATGGGCCTTTTCAATCTCGTCAAACAACACGACGCTATAAGGTTTGCGCCGCACGGCCTCGGTGAGCTGTCCGCCCTCTTCATAGCCCACATATCCCGGAGGAGCGCCGACGAGTCGCGACACGCTGAACTTCTCTTGGTATTCGCTCATATCGATGCGCGTCATCATGTTTTCGTCGTTGAAAAGATAGTCGGCCAGAGCCTTAGCCGTCTCGGTTTTGCCCACACCGGTCGTGCCGAGGAAAATAAACGAGCCAATGGGCCGTCGGGGGTCTTGCAGTCCGGCCCTTGAGCGGCGCACGGCATCGGCCAGGGCAGTGATGGCCTCGTCTTGTCCCACCACACGTCGATGGAGTTCGTCTTCAAGATGCAACAATTTGTCGCGCTCACTCTGCATCATGCGGCTCACCGGTATGCCGGTCCATCGGCTCACCACGTCGGCAATGTCGTCGGGCGTCACCTCGTCCCTCACCATAACCTCGCCGCCCTGCTGAGTTTTGAGCTGTGCAGCCAGCTTGTCAATCTCATTTTTCAGAGCCGTGAGTTCGCCATATCTAATTTCGGCCACACGCCCATAGTCGCCTTCTCGCTCAGCGCGTTCGGCTTCAAACTTGAGCTGCTCGATTTTATCTTTATCGTCTTGAATTTTCGAGCGCAACGCCTTCTCGCCCTCCCATTTGGCGCGCAGTTGGTTTTCGCGCTCGGCGAGGTCGGCAATTTCGCGGTTGAGCTGTTCGAGTTTAGCCACATCGTTTTCGCGTTTGATAGCCTCGCGCTCAATTTCGAGCTGTCTGTGGCGTCGTGTGATTTCGTCTAGCTCCTCGGGCTGTGAGTCTCGTTGCATCCGCAATTTGGCAGCCGCCTCGTCCATCAAGTCGATAGCCTTGTCGGGCAAGAAGCGGTCAGAGATATAGCGGTGCGAAAGATTGACGGCAGCGATGATGGCATCGTCTTGAATGCGCACCTTGTGGTGGTTTTCATATTTCTCTTTGAGACCGCGCAATATCGAGATAGCGTCGTCGGTTGTGGGTTCGTCCACCATCACCGTTTGAAATCGTCGTTCGAGCGCCTTGTCTTTTTCAAAATACTTCTGATACTCGTCGAGCGTCGTGGCCCCGATGCTTCTCAGCCGGCCGCGTGCCAGTGCCGGTTTGAGGATATTGGCAGCGTCCATGGCCCCTTCGCCTTTTCCGGCCCCGACGAGCGTGTGTATTTCGTCAATGAAAAGTATGATGCCGCCCTCAGCCTTTTCGACCTCTGCCACCACGCTTTTGAGTCGCTCTTCAAATTCGCCCTTATATTTTGCTCCGGCCACGAGTGCCCCCATGTCGAGCGAATAGAGCTGTTTGTCTTTGAGGTTTTCGGGCACGTCACCGCGCACGATGCGCTGAGCCAGCCCCTCGACGATAGCCGTTTTTCCCGTACCCGGTTCGCCGATGAGCACAGGGTTGTTTTTGGTTCGTCTCGA
>JAHAWW010000307.1 GCA_018383375.1 Prevotellamassilia sp.
GCGACTACGAAGAGATTTTCGCCACGTTCCGCACTTATTACGTGAACCACTGCATGGAGCAGACAGCGCCCTACGAGGGCATTATGCCGCTCGTGGAGCATTTGCACGACAAGGGGGTGAAGATGGGGATTGTGTCTAACAAACTACAGCCGGCCGTGACACAGTTGCACGAAAAGTTTTTCGGCTCACTCATTGATGTGGCCGTAGGCGAAAGACCCGGCATTCCGCGCAAACCCGACCCTAAGTCGCTCCTCACAGCCATCGGCGCACTTGGTGCAACACCCGAAACCACGCTCTACGTGGGCGACTCGGAGGTGGACATCGAGACCGCTGGCGCCGCAGGTTGTCGCTGCGTGACAGTGCTTTGGGGATTTAGGGACGAAGCCTTCCTGCGTGCTCGCTATCCCGACGCCAACTATATCTCCAAGCCCGAACAATTGAACCGATGGATTTAAGACTATCGCCAACCGTTGGCCCTTAGTCTTCGTCAAAACCAAAAAACAGGGACGCCCTCAGCGATGAGTGGCGTCCCTGTCTGTATTGGACGGATTGAGCCGGCTGGCTTACTTAATCATGTCGGTGCCCATATAAGGCTGGAGGGCCTTGGGGATGCGGATGCCTTCGGGCGTCTGGAAGTCTTCGAGCAAAGCTGCCACAATGCGCGGCAGGGCAAGGGCCGAACCGTTGAGGGTGTGGCAGAGGTTGATGCTCTTGTCGGCTGCCGAGCGGTAGCGACACTGCAGACGGTTGGCCTGATAGCTGTCGAAGTTTGACACACTCGACACTTCGAGCCAGCGTTTTTGGGCTTCGCTATACACCTCAAAATCATAGCAGATGGCGGCAGTGAAACTCATATCGCCACCACAGAGGCGCAAGATGCGATAAGGCAGTTCGAGTTTTTGCAACAGACCCTCGACGTGGGCAAGCATTTCTTGGTGTGACTGCTCTGAATGTTCGGGCTTGTCTATGCGCACAATCTCAATCTTGGAAAACTCGTGCAGACGGTTGAGGCCGCGCACGTCTTTGCCATAACTGCCGGCCTCGCGGCGGAAACACTGGGTGTAGGCGCAATTCTTGATGGGCAGTTCGGCCTCAGGGATGATGACATCGCGGTAGATGTTGGTTACGGGCACCTCAGCCGTGGGGATGAGATAGAGATCGTCTTCATTGCAATGATACATCTGTCCCTCTTTGTCGGGCAACTGACCGGTGCCATAGCCGGAGTCGGCATTGACCACCGTGGGGGGCATAATTTCCGTATAGCCGGCCGCACGAGCTTCGTCGAGGAAGAAGTTGATGAGGGCGCGCTGCAAACGGGCACCTTGACCAATATAGACAGGGAAGCCCGCACCGGTGATTTTCACGCCGAGGTCGAAATCGATGAGGTTATATTTCTTGGCCAGTTCCCAGTGGGGCAAAGCGTTCTCTGGGAGCACGGTGTCGTGGCCGCCGGTCTTGACGACGAGATTGTCTTCGGCACCGGTGCCTTCGGGCACGAGGTCGTAGGGAATGTTGGGGATGGTGTAGAGCAACTGTTTGCGGTCTTCGGCAGCGGTTTTCATTGCCTCCTCAAGGGCTTTTGTCTGCTCTTTGATTTCGGCCACGCGTTCGCGGGCGGCAGCGGCTTCGTCGGCCTTGCCTTCTTTCATCAATGCACCAATTTGTTTGGAAATGGTTTTGGCTTCGGCCAAAAGGTTGTCAAGCTGTGCCTGGGCGGCTTTGCGGCGACCGTCGGCTTCAAGCACGGCGTCAATGGCTTCACGGGCACCGGTAAAATGTTTTTTCTCAAGGCCACGAATGACGGCCTCTTTGTCTTCTGTGATTTGCTTAATGGTGAGCATATCGTGATGAATTTGTGTGAGTCGTTTGATTATTTGATGTTGCGCTCTTCAAGATGGTAGCCGTATTTTCTGTCGGCCACTTTGAGCAAGAAGGCTACGAGCAGGGCGAGAATGGCAATCGAGGTGAAAATGCACATGGGCAGCGTGTAGTTATATACGTTGACAACCTTGCCTTCAACGACCTGCTGGCCCACGACGCAATATTTGTCAAGCACACTGCCGATGAGGGCAGGCACGCCCCAAAGGCCGATGTTCTGAATGAAAAAAATCAAGGCGTAGGCGGTGCCGAGCTGCTTCACGGGGAATATCTTGGCTACGCTGGGCCACATAGCGGAGGGCACGAGAGAGAAGGCAATGCCGAGCACAATCATCAGGGCAATGGCGAGCCAGGCAAAGTGGAGGCCGGGAATGGCATAAATACCGTGGACACCAATGAGCATGAGCGAACCGAGTATCATGATGGAGGCTGCACGGCCTTGCTTGTCAATCATTCCGCCGAATACGGGGGTGAGGAACAAGGCGCCAAGAGCGGGCAAACCGGCAACAAGACCGGCCACGTTTTCAGAGACGCCATAGCGCGACATCATGATTTCTGTGGCATATTTCTGGAAGGGGAACACACAAGAATAGAACAACACGCAAAGCAGGGCAATGAGCCAGAAACCGGGATTTTTAACCACGGCAACGACGTCCTTGAAGCTGAATTTCTCTTCTTCGTCGCTGGATTGCGTTTCGGCTACCTGACGGTCGAGCTTGCGGTCCATCAACGAGAAGGCCAAGAAGGCTACGAGGCCGCCCACGAGGAGCAGGGCGCCGATGAAGAGGGGCATAGACAGACCGAACTGTTTGGCTACGGGGAGGGCTACGGCGTAGGCAGCTTGCGAACCGATGCGGGCCAAGGCCACTTGAACGCCCATGGCCAGGGCCATTTCCTTACCCTTAAACCATTTGGCAATAATCTTGGTGACGGTGATACCGGCTACTTCTGCACCCACGCCAAACACGGCATAACCGGCCGAGGCGATAAACACGTCGGGACGAGAACCGAGAATGGTTGCGCCATCGCCTGAAATCTGGGTGATAGCATAATACTCGGCACCTGTGCCCACGACCATCAGCACGGCGGCCAAGATGCCGGTGAAGCGGATGCCGAACTTGTCGAGGATGAGTCCGCCCCAGATGAGCATGAGCAGGAAGACGTTGAGGAAACTATAGGCTCCGGTGAACATGCCAAATTCGCCGCTGGTCCAGCGCAGGTCGCTCTCGAGCATACCTTTAAGCGGGGCCATGACATCATTGACATAGTAGGCAGCCATCATAGTGAAGGCCACAATGAATAGCGCCGCCCAACGGGCAGAGGCCTTGTCACTGAGTTTGGTGGTAAGGGTTGAGGTCATAAATCAGTTTGAATTTATCGATATGTATAAAGACGTTATTTCTTGAGGTATTTGTCGAGCCAGCGGAAGAAGGTGCGTTGCCAGAGAATACCGTTTTGAGGTTTGAGCACCCAGTGGTTTTCGTCGGGGAAGAGCAACAATTGGGCGTCGATGCCTCGCATACGAGCGGCAGAGAAAGCGCTTTCGGCCTGAGTGTATTCAATGCGGAAGTCGCGCTGTCCGTGGATGCAGAGTATGGGCGTGTCCCACTTATCGGCATACAGATGGGGCGAATGGGCAAATGCGTTCTGCATCTCGCCATTGGCCTGACGGTGCCAGGGCGCCGACTTGAGGTCCCAGTTGGCAAACCACATCTCTTCGGTCTCAAGGTATTGCTGCTGGGTGTTGAAGATACCGTCGTGTGAGATAAAGCACTTGAAGCGGCCGTCGTGGTTGCCGGCCAACCAATATACGCTGTATCCGCCGAAGCTGGCACCTACGGCCCCCATTCGCTCACGGTCGACGTAGGGCTCGCGGGCAATGTCGTCGATGGCAGAGAGATAGTCTTTCATGCATTGGCCGCTGTAGTCTCCCGAAATTTCTTCGAGCCATTCTTTACCAAATCCCGGAAGGCCGCGACGGTTGGGCGCGATGATGATATAGTCGTTGGCCGCCATAATCTGGAAGTTCCAACGGTAACTCCAGAATTGGCTGACCGGACTCTGCGGTCCGCCCTCGCAGAAGAGCAGCACGGGGTATTTTTTGTTAGGGTCGAAATGTGGCGGATAGACCACCCAGCACAATTCAGACTGGCCGTCGGTGGTATTCACCCAACGCTCTTTGACTTCGCCCCAGGCCAGGCGGTCGTAGAAGGCACGGTTCACCTCGGTGAGTTGTGAGATGGCGCGGCCTTTTTGTGTGGGAATGACGAAGATTTCGTCTGCACGGCTCATGCTGTGTTGCGTAACGAGCAGCGACTTGCCGTCGGGCATCAAAGCGGCCAAAGCATAGTCGCAGACTTCGTCGGTGATGGCGCTGAAAGAGCCGGTCTTGACTTCGGTGCGGTAGATTTGTGTTTTGCCATGCCACACGCCGGTGAAGAAGAGTTGCTTGGAGTCGGCCGACCATACAAATTCATTGACTTCGCTTTGGAAGTGTGCGGCCAAATAGGTTTTGCGTCCTGTTTTGAAATCGTAGAGGCAGATGCGGGCGAGGTCGCTTTCGTAGCCGTCGCGTTCGCGGCTTTTCCAAGCGATGTAGCGTCCGTCGGGAGAGAATTGCGGATTTTCGTCATAACCCATATTGAGGTCACCCTGCTGCGCGTTGACCGCTTGGTCTTGCAGACTTTTTGTGTGGTCTATGGCCGGCGCTTTGTAGTCGGCGGGTTTGCAAAGATTGCGTGTGGTTTTAGCGGCGATGTCGTAGAGGAAGATGTCGCTGTCTGTGCTCACCGCATAGTCGCGACCTGTCTTTTTGCGGCAGGTGTAGGCGATGGTTTTGCTGTCGGGGCTCCAAGCGAGCTGTTCGATACCGCCAAACGGCAACATCGGACACTCGAAGGGTTCGCCCTCAAGCACATCGACGGCGCCGCTAATTTTATGACCGTCAAACTGAGCCACAAAGGGATGAGGTATGGCTGTGACGTATTGGTCCCAGTGTTTGTACATCAAGTCTGTGGCCAAAATGCCGGTCGAGAGAGGGAGGTCGGCGTCTTTTTCTGCGATGGATGTGGTGGAGGGTATGCTCTTGATGAGGATGACTTGTTTGCCATCGGGCGAGAAGCTGAAGCCTTCCACATCGGCTGTTTCGTCAGAGAGTCTCTCAGTGTTTGTACCGTCGATGTCGGTGGCCCAGACTTGTGAGCTGCCCGAGGCCGAACTGAGATAGGCCACGCGCTTGCCGCCATCAATAAAGGCAGGCTGACTGCCACGGCCGGCGATGAGGCGACGTGTCTGACAGGTGGATATGTCCATCACGTAGAGGGCTGTTTCGCCTTTGTTGGCTTTGATGTCGTAGGTAGTGACGGTATAGGCCACGGTCTTGCCGTCGGGCGAAACGGTGGCACCGCCGATTCGGCCCATGCTCCAAAGCGCTTCGGGCGTGAGACGGCCTTTCTGAAAGGCTTCGTCGGCTTGTTGAAGGTTTTGTGCGCCAAGTGAGAGGGACATAAGCAGTGTGGCTGTGAATAAACCGGATTTGAGTTTCATAGACAATATATATATTATGTGTCAACGCATCAATAAACGGGCGAGTAGGTGTTGCGACAAGCACCCTACTCGCCCCTATTTTTATCGTTTGCCTCGTTTGCGTATTTCGTCCATTTGGGCGGCCTGTTTGTTGAGTGCTTCAAGGCGTGCGGCCAATCCCTTGGGCTTTTTGTTGGGGTCGTTTTTATTGGCGCGATAGTTGGCTTCGAGTTGTTCGAGCAGTTTGGCGTCGTCGGTCTTACGTCTGAGATACCACATGGTCAAGGCGCTGGCCAGGAGAGAGATGAAGTAATAGTAGTTGAGACCGGCCGAATATTTGTTGAACATAAAGAAGAACATCACGGGCATGAGATACATCATCCACTGCATAAACTTCATTTGCTGAGCCTGCTCTCCGGCCATAGACTCACGTTGCTGACGGATGGTCATGTAGCTATAAAGCAGGTTGGTGGCACAGAAGAGCAGACAGAAGAGGCTCAAATGGTCGCCGATGCCCCAGATATGGGTGCCGAAGTTGATAACACTGTCGTAGGTGGAGAGGTCATCAGCCCAAAGGAAGCCCTGTTGGCGCAGCTCGATGGCGTTAGGCACGAAGTTGAACATCGCAATCCAGATGGGCATCTGAATCAGCATAGGCAGACAACCGCCCATTGGGCTTACGCCATATTGCGAGTAGAGCGCCATCATTTCCTGCTGTTTTTTCATGGCGTCGGCCTTGTCGGGATTTTGCGGCTGATTTCGTCTACTTTAGGGCGCAACACGCGCATCTTGGCACTGCTCAAGAAACTTTTGCGGGTGGGCACATAGACGATGAAGCGCAGCAAAATCGTGATGAGCAGCAGCACAATGCCCATGGGCAGACCGAGGCGTGTGAGGAAGTCGAAGACATAGATGGTAAAGAAGCGGTTAATCCAGCGCACGATGGGCCAGCCGAGATAGACGAGGTCTTCGAGGTCGTAGTCTTTAGTGCCCAATTTATAGCGGTCCATTGACTTGAGCAGGTTGAAGCTGTTGGGACCGTAGTAGAAGTGGAGCGTGGTGGCTTGTTTACCGGTGGCGTCGAAGGGGATTTCGGCTCGTGCGTCGTAGTATTTGAGATAGCCGGCTTCGACCTCGGGGGTGATTTGTCGGCTCACCATGTGAAGGCCTCTGAATGTAGAGGTGGGAGCAATCATCACCGACGAGAAATATTGGTTTTTGAAGGCTACCCAATCGGCATCGCCTTCGGCCACCTCTTCATCATCGCCCATTTCGCGGAGTTTCTCTGTGTCGTCGCCCGTGAGTTTATAGGTGATGGTGGAATATTGGTTTTCGAAGTCGTATCCCTTTTCGTGTTGAGCAATTTTTTGTGTCCAATGAATACCGAGTGGTTTACCGGCGGCCAGATGGCGGCCGAGACCGCGTGAAGCCACGGTCATGGTCAACATGTAGCCGTCGCCTTCTTGCAGGGTATAGGTGATGGCCAGGGCTGTTGAGTCGGCGGCTTGGAGCAACATGGTCACTTCGTTTTTGCCCTTTTGCTCGGCAGCCACAAAGCGATAGTCGGCGGTGTTGATGGTGCCGGCTGTGGTTTGCAACGAGAGGTTGAGTGCGGCGTTTTTGCTGTCGAAAAGGTGCAACGGTGCCTGTGTGTCGTTTTTGAAGTCATCGTACGAGCGATAGCCTTTGAGCCAAACGTCGCTCATGGTGCCGCCGTGTTTGTTCACGTGGATGGTGAGGTTGTCGTTTTCAAGCACCACGACGCTGTCTTTGTCGGCCGCGGCCACGCTGTCTGTGGCGGCAAAGGATGCTTTGAACGGCGTGACGGTGTCGACAGGAGCTGTGGCAGCTGCCACCTCCTTAGGTTGTTCGGCCTGAGCGGGTTGAGTCGTTTGGGTCGTCTGAGGCTGAGGAGCCGGCTGTTCGCTTTTGCTGAAATAACTGAAACCGATGAGAACGGCCACAATCAACACGAGGCCGATGACGGTGTTTTTATCCATTATATATTATTCTATGTGTAAACGATGTCCCGCAGACGAGCGTGATGGTTTCACTCCCGTCTGCGGGGTTCTTGTTATTTTATTTCGCTGATGGCAGCTTTGACGAAGTCGAGGAAGAGCGGATGGGGATGGAGCACAGTGCTGGAATATTCCGGGTGGAACTGAGTGCCGATGTACCATTTGAGTTCGGGCACTTCGACGATTTCCACCAGTCCGCAGTCGGGGTTGATGCCCACGCAGGCCATGCCGGCCTTTTCATAATCGGCTTGGTAGTCGCCGTTGAATTCATAGCGGTGGCGGTGGCGTTCGCGGATGACGTTTTCGCCGTAGATGTCGCGCACCTTGCTGCCGGCTTTCAGTTCACATTCATACCCGCCCAGGCGCATTGTGCCGCCCATGTTGGTGATATTCTTTTGGTCCTCCATGATGTCGATGACGTTGTGGGTGGTTTTGGAGTCCATTTCGGCACTGTTGGCGTCGGCATAGCCCAAGACGTTGCGTGCAAACTCAATCACCATCATTTGCATGCCGAGACAGATGCCGAAGGTGGGTTTATTGTGCTCACGGCAATAGCGAGCGGCCAGAATTTTACCCTCTGTTCCACGTTGTCCGAAGCCCGGGCAGATGACGATGCCCTGCATGGCATCGAGTTGTTCGGCGATGTTGTTTTCGTTGAGTTTCTCGCTGTTGATGAAGTGCGTTTTCACTTTGTAGTCATTGTATGTGCCTGATTGTGAGAGCGCTTCGAGAATACTCTTATAGGCATCCTGTAGGTCGTATTTGCCGACAAGTCCGATGTGGACCTCTTCGGTGGCTTTGTGGCGACGGTCGAGGAATGAGCGCCACGGGCCCAATCCCGGAGTTTCGCCGACGGGCATACCGAGTTTGCGCAGGATGGTGGCGTCGAGTCCTTGCTCCTGCATGCGCAGAGGCACCTCATAAATTGTGGGCTGGTCGAGACTTTGCACCACGGCGTCGGGAGAGACGTTGCAGAAGTTGGCCACTTTCTTGCGCAGGCCGGCACCGAGTTCGTGTTCGGTTCGGAGCACGAGGATGTCGGGCTGGATGCCGAGGCTCTGTAATTCTTTGACCGAGTGTTGTGTGGGTTTGGTCTTGAGCTCTCCGGCAGCGGCGAGATAGGGCACGTAGGTGAGGTGTACGCAAACGGCGTCGCCTCCAAGCTCCCATTTGAGCTGACGGATGGCTTCGAGGAAAGGCAGACTCTCAATGTCGCCCACGGTGCCGCCAATTTCAGTGATGACGAAATCATAGTGGGCTTTTTTGCCCAGATAGAGCATATCGCGTTTGATTTCGTCGGTGATATGAGGAATAACTTGAATGGTTTTGCCCAAATAGTCTCCGCGACGTTCTTTCTCAATGACGCTCTGATAGATGCGGCCGGTGGTAACGTTGTTGTTGCGTGTGGTTTTGATGCCGGTGAAACGCTCGTAGTGTCCGAGGTCAAGGTCGGTTTCCTGTCCGTCGTCGGTGACGTAACATTCGCCGTGCTCATAGGGGTTGAGCGTTCCCGGGTCGACGTTGATGTAGGGGTCGAACTTCTGGATGGTGATGTTGAAACCGCGAGCCTGAAGCAGTTTGCCGATTGATGATGAAATGATGCCCTTACCGAGGGAGGAGGCTACGCCTCCGGTCACGAAGATGTATTTGGTCTGTGCCACGTTGTGAAGGTTTTATGATGGTTTGCTCTGATAATAACGATGTGCGCTCTCACTGTCTTTTGGCTTATGCGCACTAAATCGTGGCGAAGTTACTGCAAATGCAGGAGGTGGCCAAAAAAAGACGTTGATTTTTGGGTGTGCCTCTGCATAAGACTAATCAAGCGAGGGAGTGAAGCCTGCATTGACCGGTGCTCTACAGGCTTTTGTGGAGTGACACCGCCGTTTTTGTCTTTTTGTTTTTGCCTACAGATTGGTAAATTTGGGTCAGGTAAAATCAAGGAGGCCTTTGTCGGGGCCTCCTTGTTGTTTATCGCGCCTTTTTTGGTCATAAGGACAGTTTTTCCTGGCCTAAGGATAGTTTTTCGTGCGATAAGGATTGAAAATAATTGACGGCTTCGACGGCCAATTTTGGTTACTATCTGATTATATTTACCCTAACATCTTATTTGTGCTGATTAAATTATATATTGAAAATCAAGATTATAATACGGTAAATTAAACAATTAGTTTAATCAATATGGCGATTTAACAGATTTTCTACAAGGTCTAATCAAATGATAAATTTTATATGACAATGTCACACAAGACACAGACTTTTAAACACGCAATAAGTGCTACCCAGCCGACCGAGGGGTGACTGAGTGTGACTGAATGCTTCAATCACAGCAACTCACATATTATCAAATCGATAACAGGCGTGTGATTGTGTGATTGGGAAAAAGGCAACAATTTTGGGGTATAGAAAGCGGGGTTATTTCGTTTAGATGAAATAATCCACCACCGTACGAGATGAACGCACCTCGTGGCAATGTTGTGAAATCTTTTGATGCTCGGGATGGAGACGATAGCGCTGGAGGGCTTCGGTGTCTTCAACCACAAGGGTGAGCACGGCATCGTAGGCCATAGGGCTCTTGCTTGTGTTGACGCCCACTTCAATCTGTTTGATTTCGGGCACCACCCCCATGAGGGCTTCGAGGTGTTGTTTCATCCACATAGCGTGGGCTTGGGACGACTGGCCAAGCGCGCCGTCGATAAATTTCCACATAACGATATGTTTCAGCATGGGTATAAGATTTTTGAGTGTGAAATGGTTAGTAGTGAGATGTGGAGCGAAGAGAAGCGGCTGATGCGCGATTGAGCGCCGACGTAGCGGGACTTCTCCTGACGTTTTAGTCTTATTGTTTGCTCTGCCCTACTCTTCGCCCAGTGTGAGTTGGCGCAGGGCATAGACAGAACCGTTGAAGCAGTTGATGTCGACGTTGCCTTTGATGCCGGCTACGCGGCCTCGGTCGGTGTGTTGCCAAAAGTGCCAACGGCCCTCGTAGTGGAGCGTGTCGACATAATAGTGGGCTATCCAGTAGGGATAGTCGTCGAAGACAGGAGTGGAGAGATGACGTGAGCGAAAATTGTGGTAGGTGTAGAGAATGGGCCGCACGCCATAGTGACGCTCAACGAGACGTAGCCAAACCAACGCGGAGTCGCGAAGGGCGCGAGATGAGAGGTCGCCGGTCTGCTCAATGTCGAGCACAGGCGGCAGGTCGCCCGGCTGTAGATGGACATGGCGGACGAAAAAGTCGGCTTGTCGGCGTGCCGAACTGCCGGGCGAATAATAATGGTAGGCCCCACACATAAGTCCGGCACGACGGGCGCCGTCCATATTCTCGGCAAAGCGCTCGTCGGTGAGGCTGGTGCCCTCGGTGGCTTTGATGAAGGCAAATGTGAGAGGACTTCCGCCCACCTCGGCTGACGAGACTTTTTCCCAATCGATGGGGCCTTGATGATGGCTGACGTCGATACCGCGTACGGTAAACTCGACGGGATAGTCCACCGTGCCAAAGACGCC
>JAHAWW010000171.1 GCA_018383375.1 Prevotellamassilia sp.
ACTGGTGAAAGAAGGCTTCGTCGTGTTGCCTTATTGCCAAGCCGACCCCACGCTCTGCCGCCGACTTGAAGAGGCCGGTGCTGCCGCCGTGATGCCATTGGGCGCACCCATTGGCACCAACCTCGGCCTGCGCACCAAAGACTTCATTGGCATCATCATCGAAGAGGCCGGTGTGCCCGTGGTGGTGGACGCCGGCATTGGTGCTCCAAGCCATGCGGCCGAAGCTATGGAAATGGGCGCCGACGCCTGCCTCATCAACACGGCCATCGCCGTGAGCGGCAACCCCGTTGCCATGGCCGAAGCCTTCAAAAAAGCTATCGAAGCCGGACGCCAAGCCTACGAGGCCGGACTCCCCGCCACCGGCATCACACTTGAGGCCGAGGCCAGTTCGCCGCTCACTGATTTTCTGAACTAACAAACTCGGAAGGATGTTTTCTGAAGAACTAAAAAAATACGACTGGGACGAAACCACCGCACGCATTGCGACCAAAACCGAGGCCGACGTGGCGCGCGCGCTCACCCCGGGCCGACGACTCGACATCGACGACTTTATGGCGCTCATTTCGCCGGCAGCTGAGCCACATCTCGAAACGATGGCCCGACTGAGTCGCCGCTATACCGAAGAGCGTTTCGGTCGCACGGTGTCGATGTTCATTCCGCTCTATCTCACCAACTCGTGCACCAACTCGTGCGTCTATTGCGGTTTTCACGTTGCCAACAAGATGAAGCGAACCATCTTGACCGAAGAGGAAATCGTGAACGAATACAAAGCCATAAAGCGCTTGGCACCGTTTGAAAACTTGTTGCTCGTGACCGGCGAAAATCCCGCCAAGGCCGGCACGGCCTACATCGCCCGAGCGCTCGACCTGGCCAAGCCCATGTTTTCAAACCTCAAAATTGAGGTGATGCCGCTCTCGACAGACGACTACGCCTCCCTGCGCAAACACGGACTCAACGGCGTGATTTGCTTCCAAGAGACCTATTGCCGTGAGCGCTACAACGACTACCACCCACGAGGCATGAAGGCCAATTTCGAGTGGCGCGTCAATGCCTTCGACCGTATGGGCATGGCCGGCGTACACTCCATCGGCATGGGTGTGCTCATTGGCTTGGAGCGTGAATGGCGCACCGACGTCGTGATGATGGCCCGCCACCTTGACTACCTGCGCAAGAAATATTGGCGCACGAAATACAGCATCAACTTCCCGCGCATGAGGCCGTCGGAAAATGGCGGCTTTCGCCCCAACTGCGTGATGACCGACCGCGAATTGGCTCAAGCTACCTTTGCCATGCGCCTCTTCGACCACGACGTCGACATCTCCTATTCCACCCGTGAGCCTGCCCGTCTGCGCGACCACATGGCTTGTCTCGGCGTCACCACGATGTCGGCCGAGAGCAAGACCGAACCCGGAGGCTACTATTCTTACCCACAAGCCCTCGAACAGTTCCACGTGAGCGACGAACGCACTGCCGTAGAAGTGGAAACGGCTCTCAAAGCCATGGGCCGACAACCGGTGTGGAAAGACTGGGACGCCTGTCTCGAAAGAGCATAATAAGACACAACAACTATTCTTAACTACACCCCAATCATGGACTCTGAAAGATATTCCCGACAAACCGGCTTGCCCCAAATCGGCACCGAGGGACAGACCAAAATCAGCCGCGCACGCGTGCTCATCGTCGGCGTGGGCGGACTGGGCTCGCCCATTTCACTCTATCTGACCGGTGCCGGCGTGGGCCACATCGGACTGATTGACGACGACGTGGTCAGTCCGTCAAATCTTCACAGGCAGGTGCTCTATGCCACCACCGAAACGGGACAAAACAAAGCCGCTCAAGCTGCACGCAGACTCACGGCGCTCAACCCCGAAGTCGAGGTGACGCCTCTGGCCGAAAGACTGACCGAAGACAACGCCGCCGAAATCATTGCGGGCTACGACATCGTGGTGGATGGCTGCGACAACTATGCCACGCGCTACCTCATCGACGACGTTTGCCGCCGTCAAGGCAAACCCTATGTCTATGGCGCGGTGAGTGGCTTTGAAGGCCAAGCCTCGGTGTTTCATCTCTCGCCATCCTCGCCGAGCTATCGCGACCTCTACCCCACTCCGCCGCCCCCACCGGCTTCAAAGGCGCTGGTGGGTATGACACCCGGTGTGGTGGGTAGCATATTGGCTCACGAAACGCTTAAAATTATCTGCGGCTACGGGCCAACTCTCGACGGCCGTCTTTGGACCATCAACCTGCTGACGATGGAGAGTTTCACCTTGACGCTTTGACGACAAAAGCCCAAAGCGTTCGGCCGGTTTCATTCCGGGCAGCAACTCACAAGACCGAAGCGCCATAGAGCGAAGGTCTGTGATGGGCCGACAACAAATATTGTCTTTTTGCCATGTCGGCCGAAAAGAGTAATTTTGAACAAAGCAAAGAAGAAGGGGGCGCGAAAGCGTCCTC
>JAHAWW010000319.1 GCA_018383375.1 Prevotellamassilia sp.
GTGTAGACGATGGCGTGATGACCGTTTTGCAGGAGGATGTCGGTAGCATTATAACTCAACTCTTTCATACCCGTGAGGTAGTTGCCGATGGTGTAGGTGCCGCCGACGTTCCAATGTTGAGGTGTAGTGGCGTCGAGGATATAGCGGTAGTGCTCCACGCCGTTTTCGTCGGTAGTTTTGGTGAAATTGAAGTCTGAGAGCCAGTCGGCGTTGTGCTCTTGAGTGTAGGCATTATAGACGTCTATTTTGGCATAACGATGTTGGAAGCGCAGCGTTGTCACGGCATTGGTTTGCGGCGAAGTGGGAGCAGTGAAGAGCCAGTCGGTGGCAGCTGCTGTGCTTTGGTCGACGACCGGGGCCGTGAGTTTGGCCTGAATGTCAGCCTCGCTCGAGCAGTCGTTGAAATCCTCCGAATAGGGGAAATAGGCCACGTATTTGTAACCCAGTTTGTGCACAATCTCGGTGAGGTCAGACTGAAGGTTCCAGGCCACGCCGTCGGGGGTGGTGAGTTTGAGGTTTTTGGCCTGTTTGCCGTCGATGAGCGAGACGAAATGGCCCTCGGCATCGACGATGAAGAGTCCGAAGGCATCGCCGGCTTTGAAGTCGTCGGTGATGCGGCTGTCGGTGACTTCAACGACGTCACCTCTCGACTTCACATTGTCCACCACCATTGTCTCAAATTTCACGACACGTCCCACTGCGGCCTCAGGTTGCACAACCATATCGTCGCTACAAGCCGCGAACAGCAGACAGAGAATGAACAGAATATACGATTGTTTCATTGACGATGTTGTTTTTTTTGAGAGAGGAAGACACTAAAAGACTAAGAGACTGTGAGCGGCGTGGCAAGATTTCTATTTGAAAAATATCAAAATGCAGGGGAATGCGTATTGCTGACGCAAGAAATATAACCAGAGGAAATCTCTTATTAGAAATAATTTCCCTCAATCAATTTCCGCAGCAAGATTTCCTCCAGCAAATTTCTATTTGAAAAATATCAAAATGCAGGGGAAACATTGACGCAGCACCTGTCAATCAAACTTGTTTGAATTGCTGAGGCGAAGCCTAATTTGCATTGATGAATGGCCGTAACATATCAGTTCAAATTGACTTAGTCTTTTCGTCTCCTACTCCACATTAATAAAAATGTGGCGCCGTGAGTTGATGTTGGTGTTCCAGTTTCGGCCGCCATAGACGGGGCGGATGAGCATACCAGTGTAGCGGTGACCGTCTTGCGTCAGACCTTGAAGAATGACGGTTTCGCCGGATGCGTTCACGTATGAAGATGACTTCTTCACCGGTGTGAGTGCTGTGATTTTTCCCTCTGAGTCATATGTTTTTCTACATTCAAGTTCCATATAACTCGAGCAGTCAATGCGGTCGTGAGAAGCTGAAGAAGCGAAATAATACATACCGCCATAGTCAGGGTGCTGGCCTATTGGTGAGGAGCCCACGCCGTTGGGGTTGCGTGAGTTGCACGCTAACATATCAATGCTCCAGTCGGACCACGTACCGCCTGGGATATAAAGTACTTCGCCGTTGATTTTGCTGACGAACTTAAAGATAGTGACGAGATAGCGTATGGGGCGGACGTTTTCGGTGCCGTAAAACTCGCTGTTGTCAGGATGCAGGTTGACGTAGTTGTTTTCGGCGTCTTTTTCAGCTATCCACGGGGCATATCTCACGTTGTCTTCATAATACCAGTCGTGGACGTAGATGTCGCAGTTGCGCATAAGTTCGTCCACCTCATTTTCGTTAGGTATGCGCCATTCGCCCTTCCACAGTCTGTTTCTCACCACGTCATATTCCGTGCCGGCAATGTTGCCGTCGATGTTGGCATAAGTATAGTTGCGATCGAGATAAGTGCCGGGATAATACCCTTTTTTTGAACCGGGAACGAATGAAGTCACGGAGGAGCCGTTCGAGGTTTCGCCCACTGCAGAGATTTTGCCGTCGGCGCCAAAAATCAATGCCGGCTTCTCATACTTCGTGTCGAGTTCGCCCCATGAGAAATAGTCGCCTCGGTCGAAACAAGCGCGGAGTTCACTATCCATGAGGTCGGTTCGGACGCTACCGTCGGCAGCATACCACACGCTCTTATGTTTGTCGGCATCGCTCAAAGTGCCGAGATTGTGATTGGCCCAGATACAGCCCGAAGGCATACCCATATCCACGCCTGCCGAGCGGTACGACTCTGTGGGCTGGCAGGTCACGGAGACATAGACCGAACCGTTTTCGACCAAGTCGACAGCCGTTTGCCAATAAGAATAAATCGTTATGTCTTCATTGTCGCCTTCGGCAGTTTGGGTGGAAAGAGCTGTGCCATAAATCTCCAGACCGTTTTGTGGCGGTATGATATAACTGAAGGTCTGACTGCCATCGGGCTTATACATTTTGGTCTTGTCCACAGGCTTATTCACCGCCAGCTCAGAGATTTCGCCGTTGTAAAAAATCTGGAGGCGGCTCATGGCATGGGTAAAATCCAGCTTGAGCGATGTGCCGTCTTTCGTCGCATTCCTGCAAATCAACAAATCGGCAGCCTCATAGGCCGCTTTCGAGCTTTGGTCGGCATAGACAGTGGGATAGACGGCGATATATCTCTTGAGAACCTCTTCGGCCGAAAGGAAACCGTCGTAACGGCTATCGTAGGGATAGTAGGCAAAATAGGTGTGCGCGGGATTCCAATAAATGTCTGAGGCAATGACGTTGCCACCGTCGTCAACCCTATAGGCC
>JAHAWW010000321.1 GCA_018383375.1 Prevotellamassilia sp.
CGCTGCCAAGACTGAGAAATTTCAACATAGTGACTGGTTGATGGATAATTGTCGGGACTTTCGAACCCAATGGGCCGAATCGGATAATTTTCGCGCAAAGTTACAAAATTATGTGGCGCCGTCGGTCGGTGGATTTGTGTTTTGATGAAGACCATCTGCCGACGATGGGTCATAATGACAAAAACGGGCCGTTTGGTGACAAAAATTCACGTTTTTTAGCTCTCATCCGCCGCTGTGGCTTAGGGAAATGACGACAATAGACCTCGAAGGGCCTCGAATGGGCCTTTGAAAGTGTGAAAACGGGGCGATTTTTTATGGAAATAAGGACTGTTTTTACGGGAATATGGACAGAAAACACGGGCCTTATCCCCGTAAATAACTCAAAGCCAACAAAAAAGAGGCCGCACAGGCCTCTCTCTTCTATCTTTACCTCAAAGGTAACACCGTTGCGCCAAAATAAAAAAGACAAAAGCGCCAGACCTACCGCCCAAATTGCCAACAAGACTTGACAAAACGCACTAAGATTTCTAAAAAACCACAGACTCAGACGATTAAAAGCAGCGGCAAATCATCGGCTTCGCACAAAATGGCTAACTTTGTGCCGCAAATTCTGCGCTTTAGCCCCGCCGGCCGGCGTCAATGCCGCCCACCGGCAAATGGCGTCGAGACTCCGGCGCACCAAGTTTTTTCACCGCAAACCTCAACTAACAGTCTCCCACCCCATGCAAAGTCCACGTTCTTCACTTCGCCGTCCCGTCAGTTTTTTGCTGGCGGTCGTGGCTGTCTGCGTGGTGTTGCATTTCGTGCCGGGCTTCAATTTGTGGGGCTATGAGGTGAAACCCGTCGACCTGCTCGCCGACCTCACGACACCGTCCGAGTCTGAAGAGCCTACACTCAAAAAAGTCGCCACGGTTCGTGCCGACTCCTGTCCGCCGGGCATGACCTGCATCGAAGACTATGCCACAACCGTGAACATGGGCCATTTTTATGAAGCGTTGCGCTGCAAAGACTCCATCGGCCGACCGGTGCGCATAGCCTACTACGGCGACTCGTTCATCGAGGGCGACATCATCACCGATGCCTTGCGCGAAATGTTGCAAGACCGTTTCGGCGCCGGCGGTTTGGGCTATGTCGACGTGGCTTCCGAGATGATTGAACTGCGTCCCACAATAGCCCATCAGGCCGATGGCTGGGTCGACGCAAACATTATGAAAAAACAGGAGTGTAACACTGCCAATCTCTCCATGTCGGGCCACTACGCCGAGGCCCGAACCAAGGCATTCGTGGATTATAGACTCCAGCCCGTGCGTCGCCACATAGGTCCATTCGAGCAGGCCACACTATTTGTCAAGCCCGCTTCTTGCAGCCAGGTCAGCGTTGCCCGAGATGGCGGACCGGCCGAGAGCATTGCTGTGACCCAGTCTACGACCGCCGTCGCCACAGCCACCGTTTCAGGACCAATGAGCCGTGTGCGTTTTGACGTGCCCTCCGGCACCATAGCCTATGGCGTGGCTCTCGAAAACCATCGTGGCATCGTCGTAGACAATTTCTCCATTCGCGGTTGCAGCGGTACGCCGCTCAACTCAATACCCGAGAGCCATCTGCAGGCCATCAACACCCTGCGCCCATACGATTTGGTCATCATTCATTTCGGTCTGAACGTGGCCAATAAAAAGCAAAAAAACTACAGCGGCTATGCCAGCCACATGAAAGAGGTCATCGACCGCTTCAAACGCTCGATGCCTCATACGGCCCTGCTCGTTGTGAGCATTTCAGACCGCGAAGACAAGGTGGGCGGCAAGCTCGAGACGGCGCCGGGCGTGATGCAACTGCTCGCCGCACAGCAACAAATGGCCATAGACGGCGGCGTGGCTTTTTGGAACCTCTTTGAGGCCATGGGCGGTGCAGGCAGCATCAAAGAAATGGCAGATCGCAAACCCGCCGAAGCCCGCAAAGACTATACACACATCAACCGCCGCGGCGGAGACCGCATTGCCGACATCTTGTGCCGCTCACTGCTCCACGGCTTTGAGAGTTACAAAAAAAATAATGAGCAATAAAGCCCCGTGGACAACTCCCGAAACGTTACTCATCACGTTGACGGCCCACAGCCTCGGAGCCATAAAAATACAACTGATATGAAATTGATTGGAAACGCCGGATGGGTGGCACTCTTCACTGCCGCTTTGGGCTATGCCGTCTCGGCTCTGGCCGCTGACCGCATCGACGCCACTTCACCCGAATACAAATCACACCACATCAA
>JAHAWW010000328.1 GCA_018383375.1 Prevotellamassilia sp.
CCCGCTCCTTTCAGCTCTCCAGCTCGTGGCGATAGTCGGAGGGCGAAAGGCCCGTGGCATTCTTGAAATATTTCCCCAAAAAACTCTGGCTGGTGAAATGAAGCGCTTGGGCAATCTCCTTGATGGAGAGCGAGGTGTCTGAGAGCAGGCGCTTGGCTTCGGAAACAACAAAAGTGGTAATCCACTGTCCGGCCGTCTGACCGCTCACGGCCTTGACCACCTCTGAGAGATACTTCGGCGTGAGGCAGAGACGGTCACTATACCACGTGACGCTGCGCTGCTCACGAAAATGCTCGTCGAGCAAATGGAGAAAACGGTCGAAAACGGCATAGCCCGCAGCATGCTCGCTCTGGGTGTCGGGGTAGCACTGACGGAGAATGTCGCAAACATCAAAATAGGCCATACGCAGCAAAAGCGACAACTGTTCGCCCACAAAACGGCGAGACGACACCGTGGAGAGACGATAGCGCATGAAGTCGTAGGTGTGTTGCAAATGAGCCAGTTCGGCGGCATCGAGATGCACCACCGGCTCTTTATAGATAAAACGCAAATAGGGCCACAACTGATGCAAACCCATAATGGAGTCGGTCAAACACTCACGCGAAACCAATAGCGCCATGCCGCGAAAATCGTCGCTCTTGGCCTGCCAACTCATCACACTCTGGCCCACACAAAGCAACAAGTCACCACTTGACACACGCACTTCACGCTCGCCCAAACAAACCACAGCGCTGCCCGCCGTGCAGATGCCGAACACCAAAAAAGCCGGCTGAAACTTTTCGCCCGACACCTCAAAGTCCTCAAAACGGTCGATGAGCGACAAACGCCCCGTGAGGTAAGGCATGGCTCCGCCTCCGAGTTCGTGAACTTCTTCAAGACTGAGTTGACGTATGTTTCCGGCGTGTGGCATAGGCTGAAGGGAAATAATGCGTTGGGGGTGGCTTATCGCTATGCAAGTTTACGAATAATCAAGGATGTGCAAGTCTTGTGAAAGGTTTTTTTTGAAACCTTAAGACAAAAGCGGCGAAAGCCGGCGAAAATCGTCGAAATCGGCGCGGCAAACCTCGTAAGCGCTGATATGTAAACGCCCCCTTCCTTGCAGACTTTGCTTGGCCGCTTAATCGTTTTTGGGGGGATTTTTGGGGGCGGCTCTTTGGGCTCTCTTCGG
>JAHAWW010000176.1 GCA_018383375.1 Prevotellamassilia sp.
GTCTATCAAAATAAGATGGGCTACCAACTCTCCAACATGCGATTCCGCACCCGTGGATATGACAGCCAATATGGGCAGACTTTCATCAACGGCGTGCCGTTTAACGACCAACTCAGAGGCGTATTCAACTATTCGTCCATAGGTGCCATCAACGATTTCACCCGCAACGGAGACGACCTGATAAACTCAACCCCGGGCGCCTTTACCTTCGGATCAATCGGCGGCGCTGAAAACATCCGTATGCAGGCCGGCGACTTCGCCCGAGGCGGCAAGGCCACAGTGACCTACACCAACCGCAACTATTGGATGCGTGCCATGCTCTCCTACCACACCGGATTGTCGAAACGCGGCTGGGCCTTCTCGGCCTTGGTGGGTGGACGATACTCCAACGAAGGCGTTATCGACGGCACCTTCTACCGCAATTTCTCTTACGCTTTAATGCTCGAAAAACGCTGGCAAGGCGGTGACCACAAACTCACCCTGACCACCTTCGGCTCACCCGTACGCCGCGGACAACAGGCCGGTACGCTCCAAGAAGTCTATGACCTCACCGGCAATAATCTCTATAACCCCAACTGGGGATACCAAAATGGCAAAAAGCGCAACGCCCGTCAAGTGATGGCCTTCGACCCGACCACCGTGTTGGGCTATACATGGAAAATCACACCCGACGTGACGCTCAACTCCGGACTGGCGTTCCACTATGGCCGCTACGGCAACACATCGCTCAACTGGTTTGACGGTGCCGACCCGCGCCCCGACTACTACCGCTATCTGCCTTCATACTTCCTCTATTATAATAGCACGTCGGCCGAAGACGCTGCCGAAGCCTATGCAGAGCGCTGGCGTATGGGCGATCCCTCTTTCACACAAATCGACTGGGCATCACTCTACGCTGCCAATGCCCAAAACAAACGATTGGGCAACGGCAACGCCGTCTATCTCGTGGAAGAACGTAGAAGCGACCTTTACGAAACAACCTTCAACGCCACAATCAACGCACGACTCAACCGACACAGCAAACTCAACGCCGGCATCGTGGCACGCAACACCGTCTCACGACAGTTTAAGACCGTCGCCGACCTGCTCGGAGCCGACTACGTGCTCGACATCGATAAATATGCCGACACTGACTATCCCGGACAAGACGACCAGCGCCAAAGCGACCTCAATCGCCCTAACCGCCGAGTCTATGAAGGCGGCATCTTCGGCTACGACTTCAAAATCAACATCAACTCGCTTAAAGGTTGGCTCGTCAACGAATACAGCGTGGGACACTGGGACGCTTACTACGGCTTCCAACTCACCTACACAGACTTCTGGCGTGACGGCGCAATGCGCAACGGCCACAATCCCGACAACTCTTATGGCCCCGGACGCCACCACAGCTTCACCGACATGATGCTCAAAGGCGGACTCACCTATAAATTCAACGGCCGACACATCCTCACAGCCAACCTCAGCTACGGCACTCAGGCTCCGCTCATCAACGACGCCTATATCTCTCCGCGCGTCTCAGACGCCACACCCGACAACCTTAAGAGCTCACGCCTCTTCGCTGCCGACCTGAACTACATCTTCTCAACGCCTAAACTCCAAGGCCGTGTGTCGGTGTTCCAGACTAATTTCTATGATATGCTGGAACGCAACAGCTACTACTACGACGGCGTGACCTTCGTCAACCACGTGATGACCGGCGTCAACAAAGTGCACCATGGCGTCGAACTCGGATTAACCTACAAGCTCGACGGACACTGGAGCTTCGACCTTGCCGGTACCATCTCTGAATACTATTACGCCAACAACCCCATGGGACAGTATTCGACCGAAAACGGCAAAGACGTTGGCGAATATTCTTTGCAGGATGAAGAGCGCGTCTATATGAAAGGCGTCTATGTGGGCGGCATGCCACAGGTAGCCGGAACATTTGGCATCCGCTACTTCATCGACTATTGGTTCCTCGGCGCCAACATCAACGGCTTCGGCCGCAACTTCGTCGAAGTGGCTCCCTCACGCCGCACCGCCTCTATCTACAACGGCTACTCCAACGGCTCGTCGACCATCCCGGCCGTGACGCCCAACAACCCCGAACTCTGGAACGCCTATCAGACTTTGACGCATCAGGAAGAGTTTGACGCCGACTTCACCATAGACCTCTCTATCGGCAAGATATTCTATCTCAAAGGCAAAAACTCTATCAACGTCAACCTCGCGTTTAACAACATCCTTAACAATAAGGACGTGCGCACTGGCGGTTACGAACAAGGACGTGTGCGTGTAGACAAGCCCGAGCTCTATAAGTCCAAATACTTCTATATGCAGGGCTTCAACTGTTTCCTCAACGTCAGCTACCGCTTCTAATATATCCCTTAACAAAAGAATAATCACACACAATAAGCCATTCCTATTATGAAACGTATTCATAACCTTTTGCTCCTCCCCATGGTGTTGTTGGCTATGGTCTTCACGGCCTGCGACCGCGACTATGATATGCCGCCGCTCAACGAGCCTTCATACAGCCTGCCCGCTGACGCTCAGGTCATCACCGTTGCCGACCTCCGCACACGCTATGCCGCTGCCACTTCAACCGAGGCCATCACTATCGAAGACAGCCTTTTCCTCAAGGCACGCATTGCAGGCGACGACCGCTCGGGCAACATCTTCAAGAGTCTTTATATCCAAGACGAGACCGGCGGTATCACGATGCTCGTAGACCAAAGCGGTGTCTACAATGATTATGCCGCCGGACAAGAAGTGTTTGTAGACCTCAAGGGCCTCTGCATCTCTGTCTACGGCAACGAACAACAAATCGGCCATCCCTCAGGCTATCTCTACCGCACACCCTACGAAGATTTCAAAGCCCACGTTCACTGCAACGGTTGGGCAGACGAGAGCAAAATCGACATCAAAGAGTTTGACAACATCAGCCGCCTGAGCGACGCCGCCGACGCTAACAAGTTCACTTTGGTTCGCCTCACCGGCGTTCACTTCGTTCAAGGTGGTCAGGTTAACTTTGCCGAAGCCAGCGGTTACGGCACTCGCGACCTCTCTGATGCCTATGGCAACACCATCAGTGTGCGCACCAGCAACTATGCTGACTTTGCCGCCACCAAACTGCCCGTCGGCACGGGTAACGTGATTGCCATCCTCGGCCGCTTCAACGGCAACTGGCAGCTCACCATCCGCAGCATCAACGACGTCTATGGCTTCGACGGCATTGAGCCTGGCCAAGGCGGCGAAGGCGGCGGCGAAGGTGAAGGCGGCGGTGGTGAAACCGGCGGTTCGGAAGCCGACGGCTCTACCGTTATCTTTGAAGAAACCTTCGGCGAAAGCGTGTCAAAAGGTTCCGACGGTTACTGGCCCAGCATCACCTACGACACCTGGACCAGCACGTCAGGCCTCACCATCAGCGACCCCGTGATGGAAGCCAACGGCTGGAGCTACAGCAACGCCAGCGTACGACAAACCTCAGCGCTCAATCCTCACGTTTGGTTCGCCGCCAACAAAGACGCCGAGATGAAGATTGAAGGCTTCGACACCACCGGTTACACCGACCTCAAACTCTCTTACAAGATTACGGCCAATGCCGATGGTAACCAGAGCGTCATTGGTGTGTCTTGGGGCGGTACGAAGCTGACGGTGCCCGACGTAGCCATTGCCACCACCAACACTTATCAGACCGTGGAACTTACCGGTCTGGCAGCCGGTGTCAATTCGGTATCGTTCATCTCTTCGGCTTCGACCAACACTGCCGGTTATCGCATTGACAACATCAAGCTCACCGGTAAGAAACAATAGGTCAAGACGCTAATCTCCTATGTTCCACAGCAGGCGGAAGCGACCAAGCCTTGCGCTATCGCCTCCGCCTGCTTTCGTTTTCTTTAGTTATGAAAAAGAAACTGCTTTTATCCGCCATGCTCCTATTATTATATATAGGAGTGGCCTCTGCCCAACGAATGGGCGTGTGGGCTGTGGCTTTCTATAACCTTGAAAACCTCTTCGACACCGTAGACGATCCCGACAATCCCGGCGATGACGAGTTTCTGCCCAACGGCCCCTACCATTGGACCGAAGACAAGTATGAGCAAAAGCTATCCAATATGGCTCGTGTCATATCGGGTCTTGCCCGTGAGCACTGTCCCGTCGGACCGGCCTTGATTGGCATTTCCGAGATAGAGAATGAGCGCGTCGTGGCCGACCTTGTTGCCCGTCCCGAATTGGCGCAGATGGGACTGAAATATGTGCACTACTCTTCGCCCGACCGCCGCGGTATCGACGTAGCTTTGCTCTACAATCCCCGTCTTTTCAAATTGGTGTCAAGCCACCCCTACCCCTTTGTGATGCCCGACCAGCCCAAATTCCGCTCTCGCGATCAGTTGCTCGTGAGTGGCATCATGGCCGGCGAGCCCGTCAGCATCATCGTCAACCACTGGCCTTCGCGCTACGGCGGCGACAAGTCTAAGCCCTCTCGTGCGGCAGCAGCCGCCATCTGCAAGCACATTGCCGACTCAGTTTGTGCGGCCGACCCGCGCAATAAGGTCATCATTGTGGGCGACCTCAACGACGACCCCTCAGACGAGAGTTGCGCAGAGGTGTTAGGTGCTGCACGCCGCATCAAAGACGTCAAGCCCGGCGGCTACTTCAACGCCACTTGGCCGCTATTCGACAAAGGCATCGGCTCGCTCTGCTACCAAGACTCGTGGTGCCTCTACGACCAGCAAATCATATCGGCCAATTTCCTCAACGACAAATCGGGCCAGACCCTGCGCTTCTGGAAAACCGAGGTCTACAACCGCGACTTCCTGACCAATCCCTCCGGCAAGCGCAAAGGCTATCCTCTGCGCTCTTTCGACGGCACAGTCTGGCAAAATGGCTACTCCGACCATTTCCCCACTATCACCTACTTCATCAAGCAACTCAAATGACAGTTTGAAAGCCTAATTCAAGCACACAAAACCGCAGTTTGTGCAAAATACATGCACTTTCTTGCTAAAAGTCTTGGATATATTAAGAATTAGGCCTAATTTTGCACCCACAAGTTGTACAATAATAACTATTAATTCAAAACAAGAACATTATGTCTGAAATTGAAGCAAAAGTAAAAGAAATCATCGTAGACAAGCTGAGCGTAGACGAAGCTGAAGTAAAGAACGAAGCAAGCTTTGCTAACGACCTCGGTGCAGATTCTCTCGACACTGTAGAGCTCATCATGGAGTTTGAAAAGCAGTTCAAGGTGACTATTCCCGACGATCAGGCCGAGAAGATCTCTACGGTTGGTGACGCCATCAAGTACATTGAGGAGCACGCCAAATAAATAGAGTAGCCCTCTAATACCCCCAAAGGGGGGAGGACGACAACTTCGCGCCGGCCAACGTCCCACGGATTTGTGTCCTCCCCTCTTTGGGCTTTTTCAGATAAAGTGGCTCAAAACTCCCTCTCACACTTCAATTAGTCAACACACATGGAATTAAAACGAGTGGTTATCACTGGTATCGGTGCGCTTACGCCGCTGGGCAAAACCGCAGCCGAGACTTGGGAAAACCTTAAGAAAGGCGTCAGCGGTGCTGGACCTATCACACACTTCGACGCATCTAAGTTTAAGACACAGTTTGCCTGCGAAGTCAAAGACTTCAAGGTGACGGACTATATCGACCGCAAAGAGGCCCGCAAGATGGACCTCTACGAGCAATATGCCCTTGTGGCTGCCATGGAGGCCGTCAACGACAGCGCTATGGACCTTGAGAAAGTAAACAAGAACCGCATTGGCGTCGTGCTCGGTGTAGGTATCGGCGGCATTCACACCTTTGAGGAAGAAGCCGGCAACTATGCCTTGACCGGTGAAGAAATGGGACCGAAATACAATCCCTTCTTCATTCCCAAGATGATTGCCGACATTGCAGCCGGTGAGATTTCCATCAAATACGGTTTCCACGGCCCCAACTATACGACCACTTCGGCTTGTGCCTCTTCTACCAATGCCTTTGCCGATGCTTTCAACCTCATCCGCTTGGGTAAGGCCGACGCCATCGTGACCGGTGGTGCCGAGGCCGCCATTTGGCCTGCCGGTGTGGGTGGTTTTACCGCTATGCACGCCCTCTCTACCCGCAACGACGACCCCACCCGCGCCTCTCGCCCCTTCAGCGCCAGCCGCGATGGTTTTGTTATGGGTGAAGGTGCTGCCTGCCTCATTCTCGAGGAACTGGAGCACGCCAAGGCCCGTGGTGCCAAGATTTATTGCGAAGTAGCCGGCGTAGGTATGTCGGCCGATGCTCACCACATCACCGCCAGCCATCCCGAGGGCCTCGGTGCTCATCTTGTGATGACCGCTGCGCTTGAAGATGCCGGCATGCAGCCCGAAGACATCGACTACATCAACGTTCACGGCACTTCTACCCCCGTGGGTGACATCTCTGAGGTAAAAGCCATCACCAAACTCTTTGGTGACCACGCCTACAAGCTCAACATCAGCTCGACCAAGTCAATGACCGGTCACCTCCTCGGTGCGGCCGGCGCTGTTGAAGCCATGGTTTGCGTCCTCGCTGTCAAAAACGACATCATTCCTCCCACCATCAACCACGAAGAAGGCGACAACGATGAAAACATCGACTACAACCTCAACTTCACCTTCAACAAGGCTCAAGAGCGTCCTGTTCGCGCAGCTTTGAGCAACACCTTCGGTTTTGGTGGTCACAATGCCTGCTGCATTGTCAAGAAGTATCAAGACTAAATCAATGTCTTTTTAGGATACATCTCTCACTGCGGACGGTCTGTCTCCTGCAAACGATTGCGGGTAGTGCAGACCGCCCGCACTTTAATGTATCCTGGCGTTACCGACACGCACACCACCATCGAAGGGATACCGGCCGGCCCACTCACACCGCCATTTCAACGACTCGGGTCAGCCATCGGGTTCCCTTCCATCACTTCTCTGTTTATTATCCTACTTTTCAAGCAAAAATGATTTCAAACCTTATTGATAAGGTCAAGCACCAGTTCAGCCGCGACAAGGCCCTATCGTCTGCGCTCTATGACATCATGGGTTTCTATCCTCACCACATCGACCTCTATCGTGAAGCCCTGTCGCACAAGTCGCGTTTCGTGGCCTCTCAGAGCCGCCGTCAGCCCGGCAAGATTGGCGACAACGAGCGTCTGGAGTTTTTGGGCGACGCCGTGCTTGAGGCTGTAGTGAGCGACATTCTCTATCATCGCTACACCCGCAAACACGAAGGTTTCCTCACCAATCTGCGCAGCAAAATCGTGCAACGCTCATCGCTCAACCACCTGGCCGACGAGATGGGCCTCAACCGCCTCATCCAAACCAACAAGCATCTCGACCTTCACCACAACAACGTGGGCGGCAATGCCTTTGAGGCTCTCATTGGGGCCATTTATCTCGACCGCGGCTACACCCGCTGCAAATATTTTGTGGAAAACCGCATCCTCGGCCACTTGCTCAACCTTGAGGGAGTGGAAAAGAAAGAGGTCAACTTCAAGAGCAAACTCATCGAGTGGGCACAAAAAAACCGCATACGTTGGACCTTCGAAGACGCCGACCCCATTGAGGGTGCCACAAGTGGCGAACAGGTGTTCCGCAGCAAGATTGTGCTTGAGGGCATCGTAGTGGGTATGGGCACGGGCCGCAACAAGAAAGAGAGCCAACAGGCAGCCTCACGCGACGCCTTGCTCGCCATGCGCCGCAAAGCCTCACTCACCGACTCGGTCTTTCATGCCAAAGAGGAGCGCACGGCCATGGAGGCAGCCCCCATTGTGGCTCTGCCGTCTATTGCCGACGCCAACGATGCCGCGACCGAATCCCAGACCACTAACGTGAAGACCAAAAAAACTGCCTCTGGTCGCTCGCGCCGCAAACCGGCTCCCAAGACGGCCCAAACGGGCGCCGAGCCAAAGGCGCAGGCTGAACGAGTCGCTAAAGAGCCCGGTGATGCAAAGGTCAAGCCGGCCTCAGCCCCCACACAGGCGCCGGCCGAGCCTGAACAGCCACAGGCCGACCAGCCCAAACCCCGCAATCGCCGCCGTGGCACGCGCCGCAAAGCCTCATCCGCCCAATCATCGCGCGAAGCGATTATTGCCGCTGCCGAAGAAGCCGCCAACGGAGGCACGGAGGCATAAAAGCGAAACTTAATCTGACGTGTTTTTGCGAGTCAAACGACAAAAGTTTGTCATTTACGGCTTACAAAAACACGTCACACTGTTAAAAATGAACCTAAAATCTCATATTTTGTCGCAAAACACTTGCAAATCGACCCACACCGCGTAAATTTGCATCGTGTTTTTCATAGTATTAGATTTAAGGTTAACAAGGTTGGGATACAGAGGTATCCCTTTTTTTATGCCTTTTAGCGAAAAACGGTTGGCCGGCATGTCTTTTTTTATCAGCTGCAAAACCATTAACTTCAAGGTAAGATAAGAGAGAGGTCCTTTTGGAGTCTCTTTTATTTGTTTTCAGACCGTTACGGGAATAAGGAGAGCAAAAACTGTCCTTATGCCGGCATTTTCTATCCTTATTCCCCGAATGAAAATCCCTATGGAAAACCGTGAAAAGTGTGAACGTGTGAACTGTGAACCGCTTTCAAGCCGTCTAAAATGGTTTCTCGACGAAAAAATAAGTTTTTTTGTCACGGTCAACCCCCATCTGTGAACATTCCCAACCGTTTCACGAGCAAACTTGAACGTTTCTCTCCAAAGACCAAGGGCCGTCCGAACATATCGGGCGGCCCTTGGTCTGCGTCGGCTGCATGTCGGCAGTCTGCGGGTTATATTGTTTCAGAATGTTTCGCGCCGCAAAGGATAATTACCTCTGAGTTGTTCGAATGAAGCCGGTGAAGACTTGAGCGCCAAACTGTCGCGTCGAGGGTCATAAAGGGCCAGTGCAGGCCAACGGTCGGCCAGGCGGTCGGGGGCTTCTTTGAAATATTTGAACCCGGCCTCCACGCTCGGCGGCACGATGCTGAACGTCTCGTCTATGCCGAAATGTCGGGCCACGGCGTTGAGGGCCATCTGTGTGCCCAGGGCCTTGCCGTCGGCCGAATAGCCGGCGATGTGTGGCGTAGCCATCCAGGCACGCTCCAAAAGTTCACGATTGATGTCGGGCTCATGTTCCCACGTATCAATCGCGACGGCCGCAATCAGCTGCCGGTCCAAGGCCTTCAAGACCGCCTCAGTGTCTACCACTTCACCCCGTGCAGCGTTAATCAACAGAGGGTGGCGGGCCAATTGGCCAAAAAAGCGCTCGTCGCAGAGGTGAAACGTGGCGTCCTCGCCCAGTCGCGTCAAGGGGGTGTGGAGGGTGATGATGTCGGCCTGCCGGGCCACGTCGTCGAGCGTGGCTTGACATTGCGTGTGCGTCAATCCCCTCGCTGCAGGTTCGCCGTCGACCACACCGCCGCGACCTTTAAGTCTGGGCGGGTCGCAAAGCAAGAGTTTCAAACCCAGACGTTGGGCCATTCGAGCCACGGCCGACCCCACGTGGCCCACGCCGACAATGCCGATGGTCGTGTCGGGACCAATGGAGACGAGACCGGCGGCCTCGGCCAAGAGCAGGCAACTCTCCACATATTGAGCCACGCTCGTGGCGTTGCATCCCGGACAGTTGCACCACCCGATGCCGGCCGAAGCAAGCCAAGGGGCGTCGAGATGATCATAACCAATGGTGGCCGTGGCGATAAACTTCACGCGGCTGCCTTCGAGCAACTGTCGATTACACAACGTGCGCGTGCGCACAATCAAGGCGTCGGCATCGACCACGTCTTGAGCCGAAATGGCTTTGCCGGACAGATAAACCACCCGCCCCAAGCGTTCGGCCTCGCCGCGTATGAAAGGGATTTTGTCGTCTATGACAAGTTTGAGCATAATGGTTGTGGACTTTTCTTTCAGTTCAACAAATGCCCCCGTCGCCCACTAACCGGCGGCGCAAAGCACGATGATTTGGGCGATAATCACGCGCAAGAACATCGAGAGCGGATAGACCGTGGCATAGGCCACAGAGGCCTTGCCGTCGGTGGTGGTGGAGTTGACATAGTCCAAGGCGATGGGGTTGGCCATGGCCCCACAAAGCATGCCGGCCGTGGTGGCAAAACGCTGGTTCAAGAACTTCACGGCCACGATGCTCATCACGATGACGGGCAACATGGTGAAGAGCAGGCCGAAACCTATCCAGCCCCAGGCCGAAGGTTGCATAACTGTGGCCAGAAAGTTGGTGCCGGCGTCGAGCCCGAGGCAGGCCAGATACATCGAGAGGCCGAGCGAACGCAACATAAGGTTGGCACTCGTCGTGGTATAGGCCACCATGTGCAGACGCGGTCCGTAGGCACCGATGAGTATGCCCATAATGATGGGACCGCCGGCCAGACCCAGTCTGACGGGCGTGGAGAGTCCCAAATCCACCGGCACGCAGCCCAAGAGCAGGCCCAAAACGATGCCGATGAAGATGGTCACCATGTTAGGCTCGTCAAGATGTTTCACGGCGTTGCCCAGTTCGTCGGCCACATGCTTGATGCTTTCGGCCTCGCCGATGACGGTGAGACGGTCGCCCATGCGCAGGATGAGGTCGGGGGTGGCCACCAGTTGGATGCCACTGCGTTGCACACGGCTCACATTGACGCCATAGCGTGCCCGCAGTTGGAGCGAACCGAGATGCTTGCCATTGATTTCGGCCCGCGTAATCAAGATGCGCTGCGAGATGAGCTTAGAGTCGAGTGCGTTCCAATCAATGTTTTTACGGTTCCAGTCGGTTTCGTCTCTGCGGCCAAAAAAGACAGTGATTTGCGGCACGTCTTTTTTTGTAGTGATGACCAAGATGCGGTCGTTTTGTTCGATTACGGTATCCGACGTGGGCAAAATCACCTTGCCGTCACGCCAAAGTCGGGAAACGACAAATTTCAGTCCGCCGCTGAGCTGAACGATGGAGCTCAAAGGCTGGTGAAACACGGCCGGATTGCACACTTGGAAAGAGGCAATGAAGGCCTGCTCGTCGGCGGAGTCTGTCTTGCCGGGCTTTTCGCGCTTGATGAGCCAGCCTCGCATAATGATGAGAGCCAGGATGACGCCCACCATACCAAGCGGATAGGTCACGGCCGTACCCAAAGCGGCCGTGGCACCTGCCCCGGCGTCGCCCATCTGCTTAAACGTCTGTTGCGCCGCACCGAGAGCGGGCGTGTTGGTCGTGGCGCCACAAAGCACACCCATCATGTCGGGCAGCGGCAACCAACCGGCCCACACCGTGACCAAGGCCATGAGCGTGCCGATGACAATGACGCCCAAGCCAAGCAGATTAAGCTCTGTGCCGCCACGTTTGAAGGTGCTCATAAAACCCGGGCCCACCTGCAGACCAAGTATGTAGACAAACAATATCAAGCCGAAACTCTCGGCATAGCCCAACATCTGCGCGTCGAGCTTAAGCCCCAGCGCACCGGCAAGAATGCCGACAAAAAACACATAGGTCACGCCAAGGCTCACGCCACAGATGCGCCATTTGCCAAGCGAAAGGCCGAGGGCACATATCAGGCAAATGACAATGACGGCCTGAATGGCAGAGGTTTCAAATAAGGTGGTTTGTATCCAGTGTATCATTGATAGGTAGGTTGTTGCAGGAAAATGAAGGGCGGCTAAGCCTGACTTGAATTGGATCGCTTGGCCTTTTTCATCAATTGCCAAGAGGTGGCGGCCGAAAGCGTCAGAGCGGTCAGGCCCATGCCCCAATGCAGGGCGGGGTCAGTCTGCCAAGCGGCCGTCAAGCCGAGAGCCAGCCAAAGGCCGCATACCAGGGCCCGCCCAATGGTGGCCTGTGCCGGCCGGAAGCCATATCGGCGCCGGTAGACCGCCATCACGAGCACGAGATTGTAGGCGCCGCTCAAAGCCAGTCCGATGCCGGCTCCGGCCAGTCCGTACCAGAGGTAGCCCAGACAAACCAAGAGCACAAAAGGCAGGTCGTAGAGGGCCTCCATCAAGAAATAAGTGCGCGCATGCCCCGAAGCCAACGGCAGATAAGCCGCCGGGCTGAACAGGGCCTTAAAGAACATATAGCTCATCGCGCAGAGCGTCATGGGCATCACGGCGAGAAACTCGTCTGTATAGAGCAGGCGCACCACCCACGGCAGGCCAAGTGCAAAGGCTATTAGGAACGGCACCATCAAGACCATGAGCACGTCGGTTTGGCGGTTGACGGCCACGTTCATGGCCGCTTGGTCTTTGACCGCCACAGCCAGACGAGCGTAATAGTCGGCATCCATAGCCGTGAAAATGAGGCGGGCATAACTGGCCGTCAGAGTGAAGCCGGCCGAATAGAAGCCCACAGCCTGCAGACTGCCCGACTGGGAAATGAAGGCACGTATGCCCAGTTCGGCCAAAGCGCCGAGAAAGGCGGCTCCCACATAGGCCAAACCGAGGGTGAGCAACGGCCGGCCTTGACCAATAAAGCGCCACTTGGTGAGCACTATGCGGTAGGGGCACTGCCTTGTGGAGGCATAAAGCGCAATGGCCATCTGCACGGCGATGGTCAAGACCACCACCGGCACCACGCCGTCCAGGCCCAGCCAAGCATAAAGCGGGGCCGTCACGACCAGTGTGCCCAATGCGCCGAAAGCCGACACACGTCCCAGTCGCCCCAACTGTCTCAAGCCGCGCAATAGCGCCAGTTCGCCGGCCCATACCACCGACATGCCGATGGCCGGGGCCACCCACACATAGGTCATGGTGGCGCTGTAGTCGCCTATGGTCAGACGGCTCACCAATGGCGAACAGACGGCGCAAATGGCTGTGCCCAACAAGGCCAAGCCGAGCATCCATGAGCGTATGAGGCAGACGTAGTGGTCGATGGCACGGCGGTCGCCTTGTTCATGCAGTTCGGAGAGATGGCGCACGCCGCTGAAGGGAATGCCCAAGTCGGCCGTGGTGGAGAAAAGCGTCACCGTGCGCGAGAGCAGGTCGGCCAGCCCCATGCCGACGGCCCCGATGAAAAAGGCCGTGAGTTTGTTGCGCACCACCGCAACCAACACATTCAAGGCCTGTACACCGCCAAAAATGCCGGTATATTTGAAGATGTGTCGATAGGAGGCGGTTTTCATTCAGACAAAACAGGGAAGGCAGGTGAAACAAGGCAACAAGCGCCACTGTGAGTGACGGGCGGGAGGGCTTGAAGGGGTCACCGGCGGTTCAGACGCCGGGCAGGGAGTGACCGTTGATTTTGCGATAGAGGTCGAGCGCAAACACGTCGGTCATGCCCGAGATATAATCGAGCACGCCCATGATGCGACACGTCAGCGACGGATGAGTGAGTTCGTATTGCGGACTGGCCTGACTGAGCAGCAGACGGCTGTAGGCCTTTTCGGGAGCCAAGACGGCCTCGGTGAGCAGGTCGAGCAAGGTGTAGATGATGTGATAACCGGCCAAATCGATGTCGGTCACTTCCTTGCAATTATAGATGCGGCGCCGGGCCAGTTGTCCCACATTGCCGAAAGCTTCTCGCAGTGGCGACGGCAACCGGCCGATGAGGCTACCCTCAAACGTGCCGGCGAGCAAGTCCTCTTCGTGGTCTACAAACACTTTGACACAGGCGCGCTCAAGGGCGTTGATGACACAAGAGCGCAAATAGGCGATGTGGTCGCCCTTGTCGGTCGTGGCCGGATAGGCTGCCAATATGTCGCGCTGGGTTTGGGCATCAAAAAAGTCCATAAAGAGACTGATGGTCTCTTCAGCCGAAAGCAGACGGAGCTTGAAAGCATCCTCCACGTCCATGATTTCATAGCAGATGTCGTCGGCCGCCTCAACGAGATAGACCAGCGGATGGCGCACACTACTGACGCCCTGCGGTGTCACCGTGCAGGGCATGCCGAGTTCGCGGGCGATGCGTAAGAAGTCGTCTTTTTCAGTTTCAAAAAAACCGAACTTGCCGGGTTTGGGTGAGAGGGCTGACGAATAGGGATATTTCACGATGGCGGCCAGCGTGGCGTAGGTCATGACAAAGCCGCCCTGGCGTCGGCCTGCGAACTGGTGGGTAAGCAGGCGGAAGGTGTTGGCATTGCCGTCGAAATGCGTGATGTCTGACCAGAGCGCGTCTGTGAGTTTTTCGCCCTCGGGTGAGACGTAGTCGCGCAGCCGTGCGCCGCGGCCTTCTGAGAAGAAGCTGCAGATGGCCTTCTCGCCGCTGTGGCCAAAGGGAGGGTTGCCCATGTCGTGGGCCAGACAGGCGGCCGAGACGATGGCCGGCGTGGCCTGCAGAGCCGCGGCGGCTTCGGGATGACGCGGCGTGAGCGCCCGACACACATCGGCCCCCAACGAGCGGCCCACACTCGACACCTCAAGGCTGTGGGTCAGACGATTGTGCACAAAAATGCTTCCGGGCAGCGGGAACACCTGTGTCTTATTTTGCATCCGTCGAAAGGGTGGCGAGAAGATGAGTCGGTCGTAGTCGCGCTGAAAATCAGTGCGCTGTTCGGTCGAAAGCGGCTTGGCCGTCTCTTTGCCAAACCTTTTATCGGATATGAGCGTTGTCCATTTCATCGGCAAGTGTATGTAAATCGCTACAAAAGTAACTCAATTTATGCGCGTAGGCGTTTTTTCGCCGCGAAAAAGTGCCTCCACGCGTCCGCCGCCCACGGTTTGCGCCCATCGGCTCACTGATTTGTTCAAAAAGCCGGCCGTTGCTGACAAAAGCCACACCATTTTTCGAGAAAAACTTTTACGCCGACTGCCGCGCAAGACAAAAAATGCTGCAAGCGGCCCAAAAATTAGCCCGAAAGCCCCAAATTTCACTCAAAGCAGGGCAAAACTTTCCTGAAATAAGGCCGGTTTTCACTGCCATAAGAGCAGGGAAAACACCACTTATCCCCGTAACGGCCTCAAACACAAAAAAGAGGCCGCCGCGCCGACGCCTCTTTCTTTCTTACCGCAAATTACCCACTTTTCAGCCTCCGGCAAAAGACAAAACGGCATGCCCGACGACGAGGATGTGATGGCGGCGTTGCGATTTTTAGTTAAAACCGAAGCGAAGTGGTGATAAATGAGTAATTTTGCCGGTTAAGTGAGGGCACGAACCTTCTGCCCGCATTGGCCAACCTGCAATATGAAACTGAAAGTCATCAACCGCTCACATCACCCGCTCCCCGAATACGCCACACCGCTCAGTGCCGGTCTGGACCTTCGGGCCAATCTCTCGTCTCCCGTCACACTCCTGCCAATGGGCCGCGCGCTCATCCCCACAGGGCTATTCATTGCCCTGCCACCGGGCTTTGAGGCTCAGGTGCGCCCCCGCTCGGGTCTGGCGCTAAAAAAAGGCATCGGTGTGCTCAATTCGCCCGGCACCATCGACGCTGACTATCGCGGCGAGATTGGCGTCATTTTGGTCAATCTCTCTGACGAGCCCTTCGTGGTGCAAGACGGTGAACGCATTGCCCAAATGGTAGTGGCGCGGCACGAGCGCGTGGAATGGACAGCCGTGGACGAACTCGACGAAACTGAGCGCGGCGCAGGCGGTTTTGGCCACACGGGCAAATAAATGGGCACACAAAAACGATTAGACTCCTTTCTGATGAATGTGTTAAGGATTAAATCCTTGCTTGAAAGTTTGAGACCGCTTGAGACCACGACGAGGCGGCTGTGGGCCAAACACACGGTCGTCGGGTTGTGCATTGCCGTGGCGGCGATGGCCTTGACGGCTTGTGGCGGAAAACAGGCTGCCGCCCTTGAGAGCCACACCGCTCTTGCGGGGAACTCCTCGACTCAAACGGAGCAACGCAATGAGCGCTTTGACGCGCTCTTTCTTGAAGCGCTTCGCTGCTGTAGCATGGCCGACTACGAGAGCCAATACGAGTTGCTGCAAGCGGCGCTGGACGAACAGCCTGATGCGCCCGAAGCACTCTATGAATTGGGACGCATGAAACTGGTTTTGGCTAACACGGCCGACTCCTTGATGCGCACCCAAGGCGAGGAGCAAATCAGAAAAGCCATGGCTGCAATGCCCGAAAGGCGTGAATACAAAGAATTTCTGGCCGAATATCTGGCCGCACGCAATCGCTATGCCGAGGCCATCGAACTCTACGTCCAACTGACCTCCGATGCCCACAAAAGCAGCCAACTCTACACGTTGGAGAACCTGCAAGAAGAGGCTGGCGACTATGCCGGCGCCATCGAAACCATCAACCGCATTGAAACCCTTGACGGCCGCTCTGAACAGTTGAGCATAGAGAAGTTTAACCTCTACACCCAAATGGGCGACAACGAGCACGCCTATGCTTCGATAGAAGAACTGTGTGCGGAGTATCCCGAAGACCTGCGCTATCGCGTCTTGCTGGGCGACCTCTACCGCCAAAACGGCTTCCCCGATATGGCCCTGGCCATCTATAAAGACGTGTTGACGGCCGAGCCCGACAACAGTTTGGCCCAAATCTCTCTGCTGTCCTATTATCAAGGTACGGGACAAGACTCACTCTATCGCGAACTGGTCGAAGACGTGGTCTTGAGCCCCAACCAACCGACAGATGCCAAGGTCGAGGCGATGAGGGGATTCTCGCTCCATTCCCTCACGACCGACAACGACAGCACGGAGGTGCTCTACCTGTTTCGGCACGCCCTGCAAGAACCTCAGGAGAACAGCCAACTGGCCACACTCTGCATTTCATATATGTCGGCCATCGGCATGCCCGAAGAAAAGATTATCCCCGTGCTCAAACAGGCCCTTGAAATAGAGCCCGACTTCGACGGAGGCCGGTTGATGCTGGTCGACATACTGCTGCGCCTCAACGACACTCAGGGAGTGGCCGAGGTGTGTGGCGACGGCATGATTTACCAGCCCGACGAACCCTTCTATTATTATTATGCCGGACTGGCACAGGCCATCTTGGGCAACGAAGCACTGGGCACGAAATATCTCGAAGACGGCACCGAACACATCAACGACGAGACCGACCTCAATCTGGCTGCCGGCATTTATGCCTCGCTGGGCGACCTCTATTATGAGCAAAATAAGAAAAACGAGGCTTATGCGGCCTACGACCAAGCATTGCTCTACGACCCCAACAACGTGTCGTGCCTGAACAACTACGCCTATTATCTCTCTCTCGACGGCCGCCGACTCGACCACGCCGAGGCCATGAGCCGACGCACCATAAATGCCGAGCCGCAAAATGCCACCTACCTCGACACGTATGCCTGGATACTCTATATCCAAAAAGACTACAAAAACGCAGGCAAATATATCGAACAAGCCATCGACGGACTCGAAGAGACCGCAGAAAACGCAGGCATCTTCGACCACGCCGGAGACATCTTCTACAGACTGAAGCAAAACAAAAAGGCTCTCCAATATTGGATTAAAGCCCTCTCGCTCACCACCGACAACGACCTCAAAGCAAAACTCAAACGCAAAGTGCGCCTCAAAAGGCTCTGACGCCACCACGACAATTAAGCCACACAATATGAAACACTTGATGAAGTTCGCCCTGCTCTGCTTGGCCCTCACACTCACCGCCTGCCACGGCTCAAAAATGGCCGGCGACAAAGCCACCAACGACAAAGCCGGACAAAACGACAAGATAAGCGAAAGACAAAAGGTGGAAGCCTTTGTCAACAAGGTCAATGCCAACAAGCAAACGGCCCATGCCGTCACAGCCAAAATCAAGATGACCGTGGCCAAAGGCTCCAAAGACATTTCCGTAGGTGGCAGCCTATCGATGAAACGCGACGAAGTGATACGCCTATCGATGACCTTCTTGGGCTTTGAAGTGGCCCGTCTGGAATTCTCGCCCGACAAAGTGCTCCTGCTCGACCGCTATCATAAAGAATACATCGAAGCAGGCTACACCGACGTGGATTTCCTCAAGCAAGCCGGACTCGACTTCAAAAGCCTGCAAGCACTCTTTTGGGCCGAACTGTTCGCACCGGGAACAGACAAGGGCGATTTCGCCTCACGCGTGAGCCTCTCTGCCGCCGGCGACCACACACTGCTCACTCTGCGCGACGCGCCCAAACTTGAATACGCCTTCCTCGCACAAACCGCCGGAGCACGCCTGCGCCGCGTGCTCATTCAGTCGAAAAACCAAGCCGACAAAGGACAGTTTGAATGGCGATATGACAAAGAGGTCCAACTCGGCGGCAAACGTTTCCCCTCACAGATGAACTGCAGCGTCACGGGCCTCGAGGCACCTCTGACACTCAACATCACACTGAGCAAACTCAACAACGATGCCGAATGGACCACACATACCACACCGCCGGCCAAATACACACGACGCCGCGCCGCCGACATCCTCGGGCCGCTGCTCAATAGTCTCTGATTTTCTCCTCCACATCCATTATGCCACACACCACGCCCACAATACGTTTACACCTTGCCGGCAGAGCACTCGTCGCCCTGCTGCTGTTGTGCCTGCCTTGGTGCGGACACGCGCAAAACAGCAAACGCATCAAACAGATGAAGCAAGAAAGCACGGCACTGAAAAAACAAATCGCCGAGTCTGAAAACTTGCTCAAAAACACCAAAAAAGATATCAAGTCGCAACTCAAAAACCTCTCGGTGATTGACGGGCAGATTGTGGACCAAACCAAAATCGTGGGCGACTATCAAAACGAAGTGGAGACTCTGGGCAAAGACCTCACAGCCAAAGAAGCCGAACTCAAAAAACTGGAACAGGAACTCACGGCCTGCAAACAAAAATACCGCCGCGCCGTGCTCTATCTCAACCGCAAGCGCCTGCTACAAAACAAATGGATGTTTGTGCTCTCTGCCAAAAACTTCAGACAGATGTATCGCCGCATGCGCTACGCTTCAGACTATTCAAAATATCTCCGGGCACAGGCCGAAACCATCAAACAAAAAGAAGAGGCCGTGAGCAAGGCACGCGAAGCCGTCCATGCCGCAAAAAAAGAAAAAGACCTCTTGCTCACCGAAGCCCAAGGCGAGCACAAACGTCTGGAACAAAAGAAGAAAGAGCGACAAGGCGTCATTAGCGAACTCAACAAAAAGCAGTCGCAACTCACCACGACCATTTCCCAACAAAAACGCAAATACGCCAATCTCAACGCTTCTATCGACCGCCTCATCAAACAAGAAATCGCTGCAGCCGAGGCAAGACGAAAAAAAGAAGAAGCCAGACGAAAAGCCGCCGAAGAGAAACGCCGCAAAGCCGAAGAGGCTGAGGCAAGACGCAAAAAAAACGCCAAAACCACCAAAACCACTACAAGCAAAAAGACATCAACGGCCACACCAACGAAGTCTAAACCGCGCTACGAAGAAGAAGACGCCACCGACCGCACCCTTTCGTCAGGCTTTGCCGCCAACCGCGGTCGACTGCCCATCCCCATAACCGGCAGCTATGCCGTCACCGGACGATATGGCCAATACAGCGTCGAAGGCCTCTCGGGCGTAAGCCTCGACAGCAAAGGCATCAACCTCACCGGTCGCTCAGGCGCCCAGGCACGCTGCGTCTATGATGGCGAAGTGAGTGCCGTGGCCAACGTGGGCGGCACATACGTGGTCATCGTGCGACACGGCAGCTACTATTCCGTTTACAGCAACCTCTCAAGCGTCGCCGTGCGCAACGGACAAGCCGTCAAGACCCGACAAACCCTCGGCGCCGTGGCCGGAGACGGTAGCGGCGGCTGTACGCTCCATTTCCAATTGCGCAAGCGAAGCGGCTCCACCGCCGGCCACATCAACCCCCTGCCCTGGCTGGCGAGATAAGCCCCAAAAGACCATTTTTCGGTCTGATAGAAAAATAAAACAGACTGAGGCTTGCCTATTTCACACAAAGTCAGTACTTTTGCACCGCTAAACTCGCCAGAGCCCGCTTTGGCAGTAATAACAATTCACTTAATTCAATACACAATGTACTTAGATTCTGAAAAGAAGAAAGAGATCTTTGGCAAGTACGGAACGTCTAATTCAGACACCGGTTCTGCAGAGAGCCAGGTGGCTTTGTTTTCCTACCGTATTGCCCATTTGACGGAGCACATGAGAGCCAACCGTAAAGATCATACGACCGAACGCTCTCTCGTGAAATTGGTAGGTAAGCGCCGCGCTTTGCTCAACTATCTCAAGCGCAAAGACATCGAGCGTTACCGTGCCATCGTCAAAGCCCTCGGCCACCGCAAGTAATTCGTCTACTTGCCATCGTGCCAGGCTTAAAGACACACCCCACAGTTTCCCGCCTCCGATTTCCGGACGGCGGGAAGTTTTGTTTTGCGGCGGGGCTTACACTTTTCTCTTGCTTCTATGCCTTATTAAACCATTATTCGCTCACTCCGCCCAAAC
>JAHAWW010000331.1 GCA_018383375.1 Prevotellamassilia sp.
TGAGTTGGGGCATCAACAGAGCCGTGGCAATCAGCGGGCCTTGTCCCCACCACGGCACAGAAGGCAACACCACAACGAAAATGGCTATCGCCGTGATGAGAGCTTGCCAATACATCGCCATGTTATAGCGCCACGGCCGACGGCGAGCCAGCAAAGGGATGATGTCAAACAGTGCCAATATGGCCGAGATGATGAAAATGGGCAGGAAGTTTGGCATGGCAAATAGGGGAAGAAAAGTCAAAGAGAAAAAAGCGAAAGAGTCAAAGAGCGGCCAAGCACGGGCAGAGGCGGCAAGTAGTGACGCCGGCATCCTGGGTTAGCGGCCTTGTAAGCCCTGTAAGGGCGTTACATAATAGCCCAGGTCGTTAGGCCTGGGTAAATATGGCCTCCCATATTCCGGCCTGTAAGGTCGGCACCCCAAATGTCAAATTATTGATATGTCATTTCCAATTATTCATTCCCGTATTGTGCCGACCTTACAGGCCGGATTTTACCGGAACGACCTCTAACCCAGGCCTTCGACCTGGGCTAGTATGTTGCGCCCTTACAGGGCTTGCTTGGCCGACGCATACCCGGGCCTTCCGATCCGGTCTATAATGTTACGGCCCTTACAGGGCTTGCTTGTTCGCTTATTGAATCTCTTAGTCTCTTCGCTTCTGCGATTTATCTCACGTCGCCCACCTTGATGAGGTATTCTGCAATTTGAACGGCATTGAGTGCTGCACCCTTACGGATTTGGTCGCTCACAATCCAGAATGTCAGTCCGTTGGGGTTGGCCAGGTCTTTGCGGATACGGCCCACATAGACGGGGTCTTTACCGGCCAGGAAGAGCGGCATGGGGTATTCTTTCTTTTCGGGATTGTCCATCAGCACCAAGCCCTCGCCGGCAGCAAAAGCCTCGCGAGCCTCTTCTACACTGACGGGACGCTCGGTCTCCACCCAAATGCTTTCGGAGTGAGAACGGAGAGAAGGCACGCGCACACACATGGCCGAAGTCTCCACGTCGGAGTGCATGATTTTCTTCGTCTCGTTATACATCTTCATTTCCTCTTTCGTGTAGCCATTGTCCATAAACACGTCAATCTGCGGAATGACGTTGAAGGCCAACTGATAGGCAAACTTCTCCACGGTGACAGGTTCGCCGGCCAACACTTGACGATATTGCTCATAAAGCTCGTCCATGGCAGCCTGTCCGGCACCGCTTGCAGCCTGATAAGAGGCAATGTGTACGCGCTTGATGTGACTCAGGTTCTCGATGGCTTTGAGTGCCACCACCATCATGATAGTGGTGCAGTTGGGGTTGGCAATGACACCACGCGGGCGGTTGAGCGCGTCTTCGGCGTTACACTCGGGCACCACGAGAGGCACGTCTTCGTCCATACGGAAAGCCGATGAGTTGTCAATCATCACGGCACCATAGCGGGTGATGTCTTCGGCATATTCTTTAGACACACCGGCGCCGGCCGACGTAAAGGCAATGTCGATATCTTTAAAGTCGTCGCCGTGTTTGAGTTCTTTCACCTCGTATGCCTTGCCTTTGAAGGTATAAGTCTTTCCGGCGCTGCGTTTCGA
>JAHAWW010000332.1 GCA_018383375.1 Prevotellamassilia sp.
CGCTCGCCTTGCACTAACTTTCACTTCGTGCAAGTTAGGCTGCGCTCGGCAAAGTCCAATAAAAAACAAGTTTTTTTTGGCCTTTGCTCTCGCTTGCACTAACTTTGCAGTTCAAAAGGTATTTTTACTTGAAATTACACTATTTACCGTATGAGTTGGATACAAACCATTTTTCAAGACCCGGGGTCTATTGCACACCTCGTGGTGATTTACGCCTTGGTGATTAGTCTGGGCGTGAAACTGGGTAGGATTAAATTCGGCGGCGTGGCACTCGGTGTCACATTCGTGCTTTTCGCCGGCATTCTGCTCGGACACATTTATTATCAGTTCATTCCCGACACGGCCGGTCAACCCATCGACCACTCCGCCCAAAAGGCTGTGATCAACTTCGTCAAAGAATTGGGCCTCATCTTGTTTGTCTATTGCATCGGCTTGCAGGTGGGACCGGGCTTCTTCGCCACTTTCAAGAAAGGCGGCGTCGGTATGAACCTCATTGCCATAGGCATCGTGGCACTCAACGTGCTGGTCATGCTGGGACTCTACTTCTTGGTCTATGGCGGCGGTAAATATGAACTCAGTATGATGGTCGGTACGATGTATGGCGCCGTGACCAACACCCCCGGTCTCGGTGCGGCCAACTCCGTGATTAAAGACATGGCCGGCGTTTTCCCCGACGGCAACATCCCCGACCTGGCCTCCAGCTACGCCTGCGCCTATCCGCTCGGTGTAGTCGGCATCATCCTGGCCACTATCGTTATCCGCTTTCTCTGCAAAATCAAACTTGATGAAGAGCAAGAGCGTATCCGCAAAGAACAAGAACGCGACCCGCACGCCACCCCCAAACACCTTATCATCAAAATCACCAACAAGGCCGTCGTGGGACGCTCTCTGGCCGACCTGCACACGTTCTTGAACCGCGAATTTGTGGTGTCGCGCTGCATCAAAAACGAGGAAATCATCGTGCCCGACGGCAACACCAAACTCGAACTCGACATGCGCATCCACTTGGTATGTGCCGAAGACGAGGCAGAAGCCATCACCGCTCTGATGGGTGAGGCCGTCAAAGAAGAATGGACCCCCGACGTGGCCGACGCCAAATACGTGTCGCGCCGATTGGTCATCACCAAAGACAACATCAACGGCAAAACCTTCGGACAGCTCCACTTGAGCACCATCTATGGCGTCAACGTGACACGCGTCACCCGTAACGGCATGGAACTCTTTGCCGACCGCAACCTCCGCCTGCAAGTGGGCGACCGCCTGCTCGTGACAGGTCGTGAGCAAGACGTGGAACACCTCAAAGACGCCATCGGCGACAGCGTGAAACGCCTCGACCACCCCAACGTGGGCGCCATCTTCTTCGGCATTATGATCGGTGTGATGCTCGGCCAGATTGATTTTGGCGGCGGTATGAAACTAGGTCTCGCCGGCGGTCCGCTCGTCGTGGCCATCTTGATGGGTGCCTTCGGCTACCGTTATGGCATCAACACCTACACTTCCACTTCGGCCAATCTGATGCTTCGCGAGGTCGGACTGCTACTCTTCCTCTCCAGTGTGGGCATTCAGGCAGGCGCCACCTTCTGGGCGACACTCCAGGCAGGCGGTGTGACCTATGTGTGGACGGGCTTCCTCATCACAATCATACCCATCCTCATTATGGGCGTGGTGGCCAGAAAGGTTTTGAAACTGAACTATTTCACGCTGATGGGTCTCATCGCCGGTTCCAATACCGACCCTCCCGCATTGGCCTTTGCCAACCAAACCGCAGGCAACGACGCGCCGGCAGTGGGTTACTCAACGGTTTACCCGCTCTCTATGTTCTTGCGCATCATCGTAGCCCAACTGGTATTGCTGGCATTCCTCTCGTAAAATCATCTTTTTGACATCATCTCATAATAGGGCCGTGAAGCACTACCGCACACGGCCCTGTTGTTTTCATACAGACCATCACGACTCACCTTATGGCAGAGAAGAGTTTGAAAGGCGAAACGGCCAAAGGACTGCTCTGGGGCAGCATCAACAACGGCGGCCAGCAACTGCTCAACCTGATATTCGGCATTTTCCTGGCCCGGCTGCTCACGGCCGAAGACTACGGCATGGTGGGAATGCTCACCATCTTTGCTCTCATAGCCTCGGCCCTGCAAGAGAGTGGCTTCATCTCGGCACTCAACCGCAAAAAAGACATCACCCACGCCGACTATAACGCCGTATTTTGGTTTAATGTCA
>JAHAWW010000335.1 GCA_018383375.1 Prevotellamassilia sp.
CCCTGTCCGAGCATATATGAAACAGAGGGGCTCAGGCGGCCGGTGTATTGCTCGATGTAGTCTCTGACCACATCGTTATAGGGCATATCGATGACTGTGGGCAGACGTTTGAGTCGCTCGCGATAGACGTCGTCGCTGATTTTTGTGGTGTCGGTGACGACGGGCAACGCTTGTTCTGCCTGCAAATATCCGGCCGAGTGGGTCAGTTCGGGCAGGTTGGCGTCGTCTTTGATTTGGGCGCCAATGGTAGTGGTCATGGCGGCCATGGTGAGTGAGAAGATATATCTTAATGCTTTCATACGAATGGAGTTTTGTGTCAAGACACAGCCTGGTTCAGAAGTTCAGACTGCACCCCACGCCATAGGCGCCTTGGCCGCGCGTGGAGAGGGTGCCTTGTGGCGGATTGATGACAGCCGGTGCAAGACGCATGGTCAGGTCGGGCGTGATGTCAAACTCAGAGAGTTGGGCGTCGACATAGGCGTCAATGACCGAGAGCAAGTAGACTCCGACAAAGCAGAAGGCACTGAGGTCACGATAGCGGCGGTAATAATCCTTCTTGCGTTTGAAGAGGCTCTTGAACTGTTCTTCGCGACCGGTGATGTCATAGCGTGGCGGCAACATGTCTAAGTAGCTCTTCGTGTTGGGGTCGTCGTCCATAATGTCAAGATAAGCCTGTGAATAGTCGCGATACATCTGGCTGTTCCACATAAAGGCGTAGGTGCAACCGAGAAAACCGCCATAAATGATGGGCAGTTTCCAATATTTGCGGTTATAGATTTGTCCGGCTCCGGGCAATACGAGCGAGAGCCAAAGTGCCCTTTTGGGGTCGGGCACAAAGCGTGCGGGCTTTGGGGCCTTAATCTCTTTTTCGCTCTGTCTCACCTGCATGGTGTCGATTGTGACTTTGGCCATGAGCGTGTCTGTCACAGAGGGTGGTGTGACGCTGTCTTTCACGACGGAGTCAGTCTGAGCCGGCATCGCAACAGCGACCGGAGTCAGCTCGGTGGCTGACGGCATCCACGAGGAGGTGGCGGCTACGGCCCATACCGGAACGAGCAACCACGCCACCACAGTGAGGCAGCGTTTGGTCCATTTTCTGGCCGCGCAGGCGGCTCGTGTGTCAATGTCTGATTTCATCAAGAAGTGCCACGAGTCTTTCAAGTTCGTCGTCAGAGTCAAACGTGATGGATATTTTGCCTTTGCCGCGTGCCGAACGCGTCATCTGCACTTTT
>JAHAWW010000338.1 GCA_018383375.1 Prevotellamassilia sp.
GGCTACTTCACCCAGACCCTCTCGATGGACGGCCAGCAGATTGCCAACTACGACACACAAGACTTCGACCGCCTGCCCATCGAGCGCGTGCTCGACGAAAACGGCAACCAAGTCATCGTCGATGTCCCCTTCCCCAACTATCAGGTGCATGCAGCCATTTGGCGTGCCAATGTGGGACGCGTGTCGCTCTATCTGCTCGACACCGACAACGAGATGAACTCTGAGTTTGACCGCTCCATCACACACGCCCTCTATGGTGGCGACTGGGAAAACCGCATCAAGCAAGAATACCTCCTCGGTATCGGCGGTATGCTCGCCCTCAAAAAACTCGGCATCAAAAAAGACATCTACCACTGCAACGAAGGCCATGCAGCCCTCTGCAACGTGCAGCGTCTCGTTGACTATGTAGAGAGCGGACTCAACTTTGGTGAAGCCCTCGAGCTGGTTCGAGCCTCTTCGCTCTACACCGTCCACACCCCCGTGCCTGCAGGCCACGACTATTTCGACGAAGGCCTCTTTGGCAAATATATGGGCCAATTCCCCGCACGACTCGGCATCTCTTGGGACGACTTCATGGGCCTCGGCCGCACCAATCCCGAAGATAAAGGCGAGAAATTCTGCATGTCGACCTTCCTCTGCAAAACCTGTCAGGAAGTCAACGGTGTGAGCTGGCTCCACGGCAAGGTGAGCCAGCAGATGTTCAAAGGCATCTGGCCCGGCTATCTGCCCGACGAAACCCGCAAGGAACACGACATCCGCACTCACGACGAGTGGGCTGAAATCTATGACGAACACCCCGAAGAGAGCCACGTGGGCTACGTCACCAACGGTGTGCACATGCCCACATGGACAGCCAAAGAGTGGAAACAGGTCTATGACAAATATTTCGACAAATCGTTCCTTTCGGACCAGAGCAACGAGAAGATTTGGGAGAAAATCTACGAAGTGCCCGACGAAGTGGTGTGGAACACCCGCGTGAAACTCAAAACCAAACTCATCGAATACATCCGTGAGCGTTTCCGCGACACATGGCTCAAAAATCAGGGCGACCCCTCACGCGTGGTTTCATTGCTCGACAAAATCAATCCCAATGCCTTGCTCATTGGTTTTGCACGTCGCTTTGCCACCTACAAGCGTGCACACCTGCTCTTCACCGACGAGGAGCGTTTGGCCAAAATCGTCAACAACCCCGACTATCCCGTACAGTTCATCTTCGCCGGTAAGGCACACCCCGCCGACGGCGCCGGTCAGGGACTCATCAAGAAAATCCACGACATCTCACAGCGTCCGGAGTTCATCGGCAAAATCCTCTTCCTCGAAAACTACGACATGCAGCTTGCCCGTCGCCTCGTTTCGGGTGTCGATATCTGGATGAACACACCCACACGTCCGCTCGAAGCCTCCGGTACGTCTGGCGAAAAAGCCTTGATGAACGGTGTAATCAACTTCTCCGTGCTCGACGGATGGTGGTATGAAGGCTATCGCGAAGGAGCCGGATGGGCCCTCACCGACAAGCGAACCTACCAAAACCAAGAGCATCAAGACAAGCTCGACGCCTCGACCATCTATTCTATCCTTGAGCAAGAAATCATTCCGCTCTACTATGCACGCAACCGCAAGGGCTATTCAGAGAATTGGGTGCGCACGGTCAAAAACTCTATTGCCTCTATCGCTCCCCAATACACTATGAAGCGTCAGCTCGACGACTATTTCGACCGCTTCTATTGCAAAGAGGCCAAGCGCTTCAAAGCCCTCTCTGCCAACGACAACAAACTCGCCAAAGAGATTGCCGCATGGAAAGAGAGCGTAGCCGAGCGATGGGACAACATCCGCGTGGTCAGCTCAGAGCGTAGCGAAAACATCCTCACGTCAAACCTCATCAGCGACAAAGAGTTCACTGTTCGCCACGTCATCGATGAGCAAGGCCTTGAAGACGCCATTGGCGTAGACCTCGTCATCATGACCACCAGCAACGAAGGCAAAGACAGCATCTATAAGATTTTCCCCATGAACGTTGTGGGCCGCGAAGGCAACCTCTACACCTTCGAGCTCACCACCAGCGTGGAACTTGCCGGCTCGTTCAAGATGGCCTACCGCATGTATCCCAAAAACAAACATCTTGTCAACCGTCAAGACTTCAGCTACGTGCGCTGGTTCATCTAAAAAAACAGACCATCAGAGACCGAAGGCCCGGCTGGGCCTCATAAGGTCATCTTCCATCTCAAGAGAGTGCCGACACCCCGAAACGGAGTCGGCGCTCTTTTTTATCTTCTTCACCAAACTACTGCACCATTTGTGTAGCGTTTTGTTTTGTTCCGTAAAGCGTTGTTCAAACCGAAACAACATCGTGGAAGTCTTTGTGGCATAAAATGTTAGTACCGCAAGATGTTGAGCTGTATGGCTTCGCCGACCATTTTTATCCCGTATGGCACAAGCCAAGCGCTGCGCGGCAAAGCCAAATACAGACAGTTTTTATTTGTCTCTGCTCTCGCCTTTCACTACCTTTGCAATAAATTAAATCAAACGCCCCCATGCGCATAGACATCATCACCGTGCTACCCGAAATGCTCACCGGCTTCGTCGGCACATCCATATTGGCCAGAGCACAAAAAAAAGGTTTGGCCGAAATACACC
>JAHAWW010000341.1 GCA_018383375.1 Prevotellamassilia sp.
CCCTTGACAAACACGACGCAAGGGATGTTGCGCACACCAAAACGGGCGGTGAGTTCGGAATTGTCATCAACGTCGCATTTGCACACGTTGACGCGGCCGGCATAGGCTTCGGCCAGCTCGTCGATGATGGGAGCTATCTTTTGACAAGGGCCACACCAGGCTGCCGAAAAGTCTATCACTACGGGAAGGCCCTCAGCGACGACGGCCTCGAAATTTTGATCGGTAATTTGTTTTGCCATATTGATAAGGATGAGTTTGTGGTTGACTAAAAGATGATGACGTCGGCCACACACGGTGGCGAAGACATTGCAAAAATACGGATTTTTTAGTTGATGCGGTAGGTGAAACAGCTTTTTTCAGACAGATAGTCGACGAGGCGCTTGTCGACGCTGACACGGTGGCTGGTGCTCTTGAGGCTGAGCGGTCGGCTCTCGCGGGTTGACAACAGACAAAAACGCACGGCAGCACCGCCTTCGGACGAGGACAAAGCTGCGGCTGAAAGGGTTTCGCTGAGTTCGGCAAGGTCGCTCTCGGTGGCCTCTGAGAGATAGATGCCAATGGTGAGACGGGTGACCAAACGGTCTTTGACATCAGAGAGAAACGACACGGCGCCCACACGGAGGTCGAACGAAGAGGGGTCCCAACGGCGGGGCTCGACTCGAGCATTGACATAGACGAAGTTGTCGCCGGCAAAATATCCGCGCCATCGTGCCCAATCGTCGCCGAAGAGCGAGAAACTGCCGCTACCGCTGAAGTCTTCGATGCGCACAATGCCATAGGGCAGACCTCTTTTGGTGTGTCCCTCACGCTCTATGCCCGCGATGCCGCCGAGGGTGACTTCACGACCGCCAAAGGGGGTGAGGTCGGCAAGGTCGGCGGCATGGAGGGTGCAGACATCATTGATGACAATGGCGTATTCGTCGAGCGGATGGCCCGAAATAAACACGCCGACCATCTCTTTCTCTGCCGTGAGGCGCTGCATGGCGCTCCACTCATGGATGGAGGCATCGGCCTGCGGACGGGTGATGATGGCTTCGGCCATTTCACCAAAAAGACTGGCCGAGGCTTGGGCACGGTCGGTTTGATAGGTCTGACCGAAACGCACAAGCTGGTCGATGAAGGA
>JAHAWW010000342.1 GCA_018383375.1 Prevotellamassilia sp.
GACTACAACAGCCACCTTGGACCCCGTCGCGGCGGTATGGCGGCATACCGACAAGACGACAAACCAATTGTCCGCTCAATCCACAATCAGGAGAGCTCGTATTTCCGCACCAAGTTTGAACCCGTACTCGGACGCCTCGACGGGTGCACGGCCGGTGTGGGCATATCAGCGACACCGACGCCCAGCCATTGGTCATCAACTCACACCTCGGCCGGTTTGCCATCGTCACAGTGGCCAAAATCGTCAACCTTGACGAGATTGAAAAGCAATTGCTTAATGACAAGATGCACTTTGCCGAACTTTCATCGGGCAAAACCAATCAGACCGAACTCGTCGCCTTGTTAATCATTCAAGGCAACTCGTTTGTCGATGGCATCGAAAACGTCTTCCGCCACATCAAAGGCTCCTGCTCCATGCTCCTGCTCACCGAAGACGGCATCATCGCTGCACGCGACAAGTGGGGCCGTACGCCCATCGTCGTCGGACGCAAAGACGGGGCTTATGCCGCCACGTCAGAGTCGACAGCCTTTGCCAATCTCGGCTATGCCATAGACCGCTATATCGGTCCCGGCGAAATCGTCCGTCTGCGCCCCGATGGCGTCGAAGTGATGAGGCCTGCCGACGAGCCGATGCAGATTTGCTCCTTCCTTTGGGTTTACTACGGTTTCCCCACTTCCTCATACGAAGGCCGGAACGTAGAGCAGGTGCGCTATGAAAACGGTCGCATCATGGGCGCTGAAGACCAAACCGAGGCCGATTGTGTTTGTGGCATCCCCGACTCAGGTGTCGGAATGGCTTTGGGGTATGCAGCCGGACTGGGCAAGCCCTATCAGCGTGCCATTTCTAAATATACACCCACCTGGCCGCGTAGCTTCACACCGTCGAACCAAGAGATGCGTTCGCTTGTGGCCAAAATGAAACTCATTCCCAATCGGGCTATGCTCGAAGGCAAACGTGTGCTCTTTTGCGACGACTCTATCGTGCGCGGCACACAGCTTCGCGACAACGTCAAGGTGCTCTTCGAGGACGGTGTCAAAGAGGTCCATATGCGCATTGCCTGCCCGCCGCTCATCTACGGTTGCCCCTTCATCGGATTTACTTCTTCAAAGAGCGACATGGAACTCATCACCCGTCGCATCATCAAAGAACTTGAGGGCGATGCCGACAAAAACCTGGCCGAATATGCCAAAACCGACTCGCCCTGCTACAACAAGATGGTAGACATCATCCGCGAACGACTTGGACTGACCACCCTCAAGTTCAATAAGCTCGAGACACTTGTCAAAGCCATCGGACTGCCCAAGTGTAAGCTTTGTACGCATTGCTTCGACGGCAGCAGTTGCTTCTAAACCTTTCCAAGACTCGCGTGCCGGCAGCGCTCATGCATGATGCCGAGACTGCCGCAGGCGTCTCGAAGCAACACGTTTTATGAATTAAACCAAGATGCTTCAGACAGAGAAATTCAACGAACTGGGAGAGAAGCCCGTCGGACGGTTGCTTATGCAGTATGCCGTGCCCGCCATTGTGGCGATGACTGCTTCCTCGCTCTACAACATCATAGACGGCATATTCATCGGTCAAGGCGTTGGTCAGGAAGCTATCATGGGCCTTGCGCTGACCGGGCCGGTGATGTCGCTTACCGCCGCCTTTGGTGCCATGGTCGGTGTGGGGGCTTCGACCCTTATGTCGGTACGTTTAGGACAGAAAGACTACGACACCGCACGCAAGATTTTAGGCAATGTCTTGATTATGAATGTCATCATGGGCCTTCTCTTAGGGGCTGTGCTGTTGGCGTTTCTCTCGCCCATCTTGCGATTCTTTGGTGCCAGCGACGCCACGCTACCCTATGCGCGTGACTTCATGACCATCATTCTGGCCGGTAATGTCGTGACGCATCTCTATCTTGGACTCAACGCGCTCTTGCGCTCCACCAATCGGCCGATGCATGCGATGTATGCCACCTTTGGCACCGTCGGTCTCAACTGCCTTTTCGCTCCGCTTTTCATCTTTGTGCTGGGTTGGGGCATACGTGGTGCCGCCACGGCCACTATCATTTCGCAGATTTGTATGCTGATGTGGCAGCTTAAACTCTTCTCCAAAAAGACAGAGTTGGTGCATCTGAGTCGAGACATTATGCATCTTGAGCGCCGCATTATGGGCGAGTCGTTGCTCATTGGCTTGCCGCCTTTCCTCATCAATCTTTGTGCTTGTCTTGTGGCCATTGTCGTGACCCGCAGCATGGCCGAGTATGGCGGCGACCTTGCCGTAGGTGCATTTGGCATTTGCAACCGTTTGGTGCTCTTTGTCGTGATGGTGGTCATAGGCCTTAATCAAGGCATGCAGCCCATAGCCGGCTTCAATTATGGTGCCGGAAAAATTGACCGCCTCTTGCGTGTGTTGCGATTGGCCATAATAGCTGCGACGTGCATCACCACGCTTGGTTTCCTCGTAGGCATGTTTTTCGCCAAGCCCTGTGTGACCTTGTTTGCTAAAGACGCCCCCGAACTCATCGAAGAGGCGGCGCGTGGCCTGCGATATATCGTTTTGTTTTTCCCTATTGTGGGTATGCAAATCGTGTCGACCGCGTTTTTCCAAAGCATCGGCCAGCCCGGCAAGAGTATCTTCCTTTCACTCACCCGCCAACTCATCTTCCTTTTACCAGCCCTGCTCATTCTGCCCCATATCTTCAGCGACCAAGTCACCGGCGTGTGGTGTGCCATGCCTTTTGCCGACATTCTGGCCTGCTGCGTATCGGGCGTGATGTTAGTCTATAATGTGCGCAAGTTTAAGGCGCGTTCTGTCCACCAAGCATCCTAATCCTCAAATCATATCTCCCTGCGTATGGAAAAGTTTGTCATCAATATAGGTCGCCAACTCGGCAGTGGCGGTCGAGCCATTGGTCATATTTTGGCCGATGCGTTTGGCATCGCTTATTACGACAAGGAAATCTTGACCTTAGCTGCCAAAGAGAGCGGCTTTAGTGAAGAACTTTTTGTTCGCAACGACGAGCGCAAGGGTTTCTTTCGCTCACTCTTCACCACGTCGGTGCCCCTTATGGGCGGCAATGAGTCTATCTACAGTGGCGGTTTGAGCGAGGAAAACCTATTTCATCTGCAGAGCGAGGCCATTCGTAAGGCAGCCTCCGACCATTCCTGCATCTTTATTGGTCGCTGTGCCGATTACGTCCTGCGTGATTATCCGCGGTGTGTCAATGTGTTCGTGTCGGCCGATATGCCAGAC
>JAHAWW010000345.1 GCA_018383375.1 Prevotellamassilia sp.
GCCAACGTAATGCGCGGCCTGTGGTCGACCACGATGACGCCACAGTCGCCGGCGGCGTGAGGCAACAAGCGGTTATCGCCGCTCTCGATGGTCACACGGCGGCCCTCAGCTTCCTCTTGCAACAACACATATTTATAGGAGACTGTGCCGTCAAGGTCGGCATCGGTCAGTGCCGTTTCCCAGGTGTAGATGCCCGTACGCACCAATGGCCGCACCGCCTTCTCGTTCCATTCACCAAGCGTTTGGCTTGAACCCAACACCGCCCAATGGCATCCACGTGGCGGGGTGAGCGCTTCGAGCACCAAACGGTGTGGTTTGTCACCGTCGGCCGGTATCGGGGCCAGGGCCTCGGTGTTGCAAGGATTAAACACGCAGTCGGAGAAAGCCGTGTGGAGAAAAACCTCATCAATCGGTTCGTCGGCCCAATGGTCGCAGAGCTTGGCGATGTGCCGGTCTGTTTGATGCAACGCTATGGGTAGCGCCTTCATTGTGCGGTGGATGTGTCCGCCTTCGTCAATTACCTCATAGCGATAAGTCACCTCGCCAGACGTTGGCCGGTCTATTTTGATTTGCCAAACGTCGCCTTCGGTCCATGTCATCGGCAGGTAAGCGTCGCCTTGGTCTGAAAAGAGATGGAATTGGAGCGAGAAGCCCCAGTCGGTGTGATATTCAATCTGGAAAAGCAGTTGCGCGGTTTCGGTTGGTGTTTTCATAAGTTGGCAATAAGGACGGTTTTTATGGCAATTAGTCATCAAACACGTCTAATAGCCAATTCATAACCTGTTTTATGCAAAGGTAGTGCAAGGCGAGCGGCAAGCAAAAGAAAAAAAGTGTTTTTTTGTTTTGCTTGCCCGAGCCGCCGCCTATCCTTATTAAAAGGTAGAGCAAGGCGAGCGGAATGGCAAAAAAGAAAAGTATTTTTTTGTTTTGCTTGCCCGAACCGCCGCCTATCCTTATTAAAAGGTAGTGCAAGGTGAGCGGAATGGCAAGGAAAAAACTTGTTTTTGTTAACAGTTCTGAGGTGCAGCCAATCTCGCGTCATAGAACAGAACCGTCAAAAAACAAACAAAGACCAAAGCGAATGTCCTTGTATTCCGCTTTGGCCTTTTCTAAATCTTCCCGACCTATTGTTCAACTTTTCAACTCCCAT
>JAHAWW010000347.1 GCA_018383375.1 Prevotellamassilia sp.
ATGGCTATCTCCGATACTGATGGCACCACATATGCAACAACTGCTTCGGAAAAAGAGCGTCGTGCGTGATGTCTCGTCTCCGCGCGTCGTTGGCAGAGATTAAGATGATCTACTAGACTTCAATCAAGCAGCGAGAGCGTATTTATTTTCGCCAATTAAATTTTCGAAAGCCGAGATTATAGTGCCCACTTTCAGGCGCACTGCATGCTTGCTTGGGGCTCCGACCCGCTGTCAAATCCAGTCTGGCCCTTGGTTTGTAGCTGCGAAATTACGCACTTTGTCTCAAACGGCCAACGTTCCGAACAGTTTTTTCTCGTTCTTATGGTCAGACAGTTGGCGTTTGGCGCCGTTCATTGTCTGTTGTCGTCGAGCAGGTCCGGGCGGAGTCGGCGTGTGCGTTCGAGGCTTTGTGTGAGTTCCCACTCTTTGATTTTGGCCTCATGGCCCGAGAGAAGGATGTCGGGCACTCGCCATCCTTTGTAGTCGGCCGGACGGGTATAGACGGGGGCTGCCAGCAGATTGTCTTGAAAGGAGTCCGATAGGGCGCTCTGCTCATCTGAAAGCACGCCGGGAATAAGCCGCACAATGGCGTCGGTCATCACGGCAGCAGCCAGTTCGCCGCCGGTGAGCACATAGTCGCCAATGGAAACTTCGTGGGTGATGAGATGCTCACGTATGCGATAGTCAATGCCTTTGTAGTGTCCGCAAAGTATGATGACGTTTTTCATCATAGAGAAAGTGTTGGCCATAGGCTGGTCAAACTGTTGGCCATCGGGGGTGGTGAAGATGATGGCGTCGTAGTCTCTTTGGGCTTTGAGGTGGGTGATACAGGCGTCGATGGGTTGACACTGCATCACCATTCCGGCAAAGCCGCCAAAAGGATAATCGTCTACTCGACGATGTTTGTCGGTGGTGTAGTCACGAAGATTGTGGAGGTGTATTTCGGCCAAACCTTTTTTTTGTGCTCTGGCCAATATGGATGTGCCGACGAAGCCGGTGAGCATTTCGGGTAG
>JAHAWW010000349.1 GCA_018383375.1 Prevotellamassilia sp.
GGCAGGAAGCGAGGAATGATGGAGTTTTTTTGTTTTCTCGACCAATACAGTTTTCCCAATAGCCCCCAAAACAAGTTTTTCTTGCCATTCCGCTCTCATTTGCACTAACTCTCGCTTACGGCGCAAGTTAGGCGGCGGCTCGGGAATGTCAATAAAAACAAGTTTTTCTTGCCATTCCGCTCGCCTTGCACTAACTCTCACCTAAAGCGCAAGTTAGGCGGCGGCTCGGGAATGTCAATAAAAACAAGTTTTTCTTGTCATTCCGCTCGCCTTGCACTAACTTTGTCCCCACGAAAACACTAATAAATAAAGATATGGCAAAAAAAGCTCTCTTAATGATTCTCGACGGCTGGGGTAACGGTTCGCACGGCAAAGGCGACGTTATCTTCCAAACGCCTACACCCTTTATCGACAGTCTGAACGAAAAATATCCGCACTCGCAACTGCTTGCCTGCGGTGAAAACGTTGGTTTGCCCGACGGACAAATGGGTAACTCGGAAGTGGGACACCTCAACATCGGTGCCGGACGCATCGTCTATCAAGACCTTGTGAAAATCAATCGTGCCTGTGCCGACGGCTCTATCCTCAAAAATCCCGAAATCATCCGCGCCTACGACTACGCCAAACAAAACGGCAAGGGACTCCATCTTATGGGACTCACCTCGACCGGCGGCGTGCACTCTTCGCTCGAACATCTCTTCAAACTCGTCGATATCTCTGCCGAATATGGCATCTCTGACCACACCTATGTGCACTGTTTCATGGACGGCCGCGACACCGACCCCAAAAGCGGTAAGGGCTTCATCCAAGACCTCACCGACCACTGCGCCAAGAGCGGTGCTCACGTGGCCAGCATCATCGGTCGCTTCTATGCCATGGACCGCGACAAACGCTGGAACCGCGTAAAAATCGCCTACGACCAACTCGTCGAGGGCAAGGGACGCGCCGTGACGGATATGGTGGCCGGCGTGCAGAGCTGCTACGACTCTGACAGCGAAGACCACAAAAACACCGACGAATTTATGGAGCCGCTCGTCAACGCCAACGTTGACGGACGCATTAAAGAGGGCGACGTGGTCATCTTCTTCAACTACCGCAACGACCGCGCCAAAGAGCTCACCGTCGTGCTCACCCAGCAAGACATGCCCGAAGAAGGTATGCACACCATCCCCGGCTTGCAATATTTCTGCATGACCCCCTACGACGCTTCGTTCACCGGCGTTCACATTCTCTTCCCCAAAGAAAACGTCAACAACACTCTGGGTGAATATCTCGCCTCTAAGGGACTCAAACAACTCCACACGGCCGAGACCGAGAAATATGCACACGTCACCTTCTTCTTCAACGGCGGACGCGAAACTCCCTTCGACGGCGAAGACCGCATACTCGTGCCCTCGCCCAAAGTGGCCACCTACGACCTTAAACCCGAAATGTCGGCTTTTGAGGTGAAAGACAAACTCGTGGCTGCCATCGGCGAAGAGAAATACGACTTTATCGTGGTGAATTTTGCCAACGGCGACATGGTGGGCCACACGGGCATCTATGAAGCCATCACCAAGGCCGTCGCTGCCGTTGACCAATGTGTGGGCGAAGTGGTTACAGCCGCCAACGCTGCCGGCTATGAGACCATCATCATCGCCGACCACGGCAACGCCGACAATGCCATCAACGAGGACGGTTCGCCCAACACTGCACACTCGCTCAACCCCGTGCCGTTCATCTATGTGACGGAAAACAAAAACGCCAA
>JAHAWW010000350.1 GCA_018383375.1 Prevotellamassilia sp.
TTGGCATTCCGCTTACTTTGCACTAACTTCGCACTTGCAAAACTCTGTAAATATGAAAAAGGCAATTTGCCGTAATTGGTTCGTGCCACAGGGCCTGCCGCTCACCGAGATGGATAAGCGCATTCTCTCGTTTCAAAACCGCGGAGAAATTGTGCCCACACGAGCTCTCATCAAAACGCCTGAACAGATTGAAGGCATTCGACGCTCGGGCGTCATCAACACAGGCGTGCTCGACCTCGTCGAGCGCGAAATCCACGCCGGCATGACCACCGCCGAAATAGACCGGTTGGTCTACGACTATACGACAAGCCACGGCGCCATTCCCGCACCGCTCGGCTACGAAGGCTACCCCAAAAGCGTCTGCACCAGCATCAACGAGGTGGTGTGTCATGGCATACCCTCAGAAGATGAAGTGCTCGAAGAGGGCGACATTGTCAACGTCGACGTGTCTACCATTCTCGACGGCTTCTATAGCGACGCCTCGCGTATGTTTATCATTGGCCAGACCACACCAGAGAAGGAAAAACTCGTCCGCGTGGCCCGCGAATGCCTCGAAGTGGGCATAAAAGCCGCCAAACCATGGGGCTTCGTCGGCGACATTGGCAAGGCCATAGCCCGACACGCCCACAAAAACGGTTTCAGCGTGGTGCGCGATCTCTGTGGGCACGGCGTGGGATTGGAGTTTCACGAAGAACCCGAGGTGGAGCATTGGAACACACGCCGCAACGGCATGCTCCTTGTGCCGGGTATGGTTTTCACCATCGAACCTATGATTAATATGGGCACGTGGGAGGTCTTTATTGACGAAGAGGATGGCTGGACCGTCGTGACCGAAGACGAACTGCCCTCGGCACAATGGGAACACACCTTTGTCATGACCGAACACGGGCTTGAAATACTGACCCACTAAATCTTCGCGCTCGCGCGCGTATATATAATATGGTGTGGCCCGACACATTGCCGCTCCACACCCTCCGTTTTATGCAAGATAAATCTGTAACGATACTGGCCATCGAGTCAAGCTGTGACGACACCTCGGCCGCCGTGATGCGCAATGGGGTGTTGCTTTCAAACGTCACCGCCTCGCAGGCCGTGCACGAGGCCTATGGTGGGGTGGTGCCCGAACTGGCATCTCGTGCTCACCAGCAAAATATCCTGCCCGTCGTAGACCAAGCGTTGGCGCGTGCCGGAGTGTCCATGACCGACCTCTCTGCCGTTGGCGTGACGCTCGGACCGGGGTTGATGGGTTCGCTCCTTGTCGGCGTGTCGTTTGCCAAAGGGCTGGCCATTGGTTTGGGCATTCCTCTCATTGAGGCCAACCACCTGCAAGGTCACATCTTGGCCAATTTCATTCACGCCGAGGGCGACGACCACACGCCGCCGCCTTTTCCCTTCCTCTGTCTGCTGGTGAGTGGCGGCAACACGGCCATCGTGCGCGTTGATGCCCCCGATCGGTTCACCATGCTCGGCCAGACCATCGACGACGCAGCAGGCGAGGCTATGGACAAGTGTGCCAAGGTGATGGGACTCGGATATCCGGGTGGCCCGATTATCGACCGCCTCGCCCGGCAGGGCAACCCCGACGCCTACACCTTTGCCCGTCCACACGCCCACGGCCTCGACTTCAGCTTCAGTGGACTGAAAACATCGTTCCTATATTTCCTGCGCGACGCCATCAAGACCGAGCCCGACTTTATCCAAAACCACATGCCCGACCTCGCGGCATCGCTTGAAAAAACCATAGTCACGATGCTCATGCGCGGCCTCGACAAGGCCGTCAAAGAGACCGGTATCCGCCACGTGGCCCTGGCAGGCGGCGTCTCGGCCAACACGGCTCTCAGAGCAGCCTTTGAGCAGCGACGCGACAAGGCCGGATGGACCGTCTATGTGCCCCGCTTCTCCTACACCACCGACAACGCCGCCATGATTGCCATGGTCGCACACTTCAAATACCTCAAAGGCGAGTTCTGTCCCATGGACAAGCCGGCCTTCTCGAGAACGGTGATTTAATCAAGCATTCCCCAATAAACATCAGTAATATAAAACATACGACAAATGGAATTAGATCTTAAACTTGTAAGCCGAGAGATTAACGAGATACTCTGGCAAAATCACAAAACGCTTTCGACAGCAGAAAGCTGCACCGCCGGCCGCATTGCCAGCGTGATTACGGCTGTGCCGGGTAGTTCCACATATTTCAAAGGCGGTCTCATCTGTTACGCCGACGAGGTAAAGGAGCAGTTGCTCGAAGTCAGTGCCGACGTCATTGCTGAGCAAACTGCCGTATGTGAGGAAGTGGTGAAGCAAATGGTAGTTGGTGCCAACAAACTCTTTGGCACAGACTATGCCGTGGCCATCAGCGGTTTTGCCGGCCCCGGCGGCCCCGACGGCGGCCGCAGCGGCGTCATCGTGGGCACCATCTGGATTGCCGTGGGCAATGCCGACAAGATGGAAACCACTATGATTGAAGAAGACAACGGCCGCGACAAAAACCTCGCATCAGCCACTGCCACGGCCATGCGTATGCTTCGCGATTACCTCAAAAAAGACCTCGAAGAGGCTTAAGCATCTGCCGACGCGTCTTTCAGACACACACCAAAAAGTGCCGGACTACCTTTAAGGTGGCCGGCACTTTTTGGTGTTTCACTTTATTTGAAAAAAATATGAATGCGCTTTCAACGCCTCGAAAGCGGCACATACTCGTTCTCGTCGGCCACACAGCGATAGGCCGGACGGATGATGCGTTTGCCATCAAAGTTAAGCTCTTCGTTGCGGTGAGCACACCAGCCCACGATACGCGACATCGCAAACAGCGGCGTATAGATGTCGACCGGCAGACCGATGAGATCATAGACAAAGCCTGAATAAAAGTCCACGTTGGCACACAGCGTCTTGCTGCGGCCTTTCACGGCATACACCGTCTCAATGGCAATGCGCTCCAAGCGCTCGAGAAACTCAAATTCTTCAGTGCGACCCTTCTCAGAAGCCAAGTCGCGGGCCATTTCCTTAAGCAATACCGCACGCGGGTCGGAGAGCGTATAGACAGCGTGGCCTATGCCATAAATGAGACCCGTGCCGTC
>JAHAWW010000352.1 GCA_018383375.1 Prevotellamassilia sp.
TTGGCCGCGTTGAGATTTTTGTTTGCCATGACAGACGGATTTTTGTGCGTGTGGCATCCGTCTATCAATCACGGCCGAAAGCGCATAAAAAAAGCGTGATGCTTCCTTATGCGTTCAGCTTTGAGGCAGCGTAGGATGGAAACCTCAGAAACCTATAAGAAATGCACCACGCCTATTGGCGTGATAGCATTGCTATATAGGTTTCCAAGGCACCCATACCGGCACCTTGTTTTCTCACATATTATCTCTGCGGTGTGTTATTTCCAAGAAGTTTCCTACGCTTTTGGCTGAACGCGAAATAATAGCGAATGCTTTTATTAATCCACAATGTAGAGTGATGGGGCGCAGCGCTCTGCGACATCCACATCACTGCAAATTTAGCTAAACAAAACCAAATGACAGCCCGGCGGACGCTCTTTTTCCCACCTCGCCCCCATACTCCTATTAATATATACGCGCGCGAGGGAGCTCGTGCCGGTACAGACCGACGACACAAGCGGCCTCTTGCAGAACTTTCTTGGAACGCGCTCGGAGGCTCATAATGCAGTTTTTTTGCTGCTTTTTTTGTCAACTCTCACAGTTACACTATCTTCGCAAGACAATATGTACACTCGAAAAACACATTAAACCATAAAAATCACTATGAAACACTTTCTGAAACCGCTCGCGGTCGTGCTGTTGTGGATTACGGCATGGCTGCCCGGTGCTATGGCTGCGACCGACAATCCGCAGGCCGTGACCGACCTGCTCACTCGCGTGACCAATGCCGCCGACAAGTTTGAAACCGTGCTCGACGAGAGCCTCTCCACCAGCGGAGAGGAGGTGTTTGTCATCAGTTCCAAGAATGGCAAACCCTGCATCAAAGGCTCTTCGCTCTCGGCGCTGACCACGGGTATCGGTTGGTATCTCAACCACTATGCCCACGTGAACATCGCTTGGAACCAACTGACGACCGACCTCTCGGCCGCCACCCTGCCCCTCCCGGCCGCTGACGAAACACACACGGCATCGGTGGACTACCGCTATTATCTGAACTATTGCACCTTCTCTTACTCTATGTCGGTGTGGACCTGGGACCGCTGGCAAAAAGAAATCGACTGGATGGCCCTGCACGGCATCAACATGCCGCTGCAAATCGTGGGTCTTGACGTGGTTTGGAAAAAACTGCTCACCGAAGACCTGGGCTATACCTCCGACGAGGCCAACGCGTTCATTGCCGGTCCGTGTTTCCAAGCCTGGTGGGGTATGAACAACCTCGAAGGTTGGGGCGGTCCCAACCCCGATTGGTGGTATACACGCCAAGAGAAACTGGCCAAAGACATCCTTGCGCGCGAACGCGAACTGGGCATGGAACCCGTTTTGCCGGGCTATGCCGGTATGGTGCCGAGCGACATCGGCAAGAAGGGCTACACAGGCATCAATCAGGGTGGTTGGTGCGCCTTTGTGCGTCCTTACATCCTCGACCCCAACTCTGACGCCTTCGCCACCATTTCTGCCAAATATTATGCCCGCTTGGCCGAAGTGATGGGCACTTCCACCTACTACAGTATGGACCCCTTCCACGAGGGCGCCAACACCTCGGGCATCGACGTGCCTTCGGCCTACGCCAAGATTGCCGCGGCTATGACCACGGCCAATGCCAACGGCAAATGGGTTATTCAGTTCTGGCAGTGGAGTTCGGCGCAATACAACGTGCTCAGCCAAGTGACAAAAGGCAAACTCATCGTGCTCGACCTCTTCAGCGACGCCCACACCCACTTTGGCGATTATCGGGGTCACGATGCCGTGTATTGTATGCTGGCCAACTTCGGCGGCCGCACGGGTCTGTTTGGACGTCTGGAGAAGGTGATGACCGACTTTTATAAGCAAAAAACCAACCACAGCAACATCAAGGGTATCGGTGCCACGCCTGAGGCCATCGAGCAGGTGCCTGTGCTCTACGACGCACTGTTTGAACTGCCTTGGCGTGAAACGGCGCCCAACGTGACCGACTGGGTCAACGAATACGCCACCTCACGCTACGGCACAGCCAGCGACCAGGCTGCCGAGGCTTGGCAACTCATCAAGGGTTCGGCACTGAAATGCGAAACGGGTCTGCAAGGTCCGCATGAGGCCGTGCTCTGTGCGCGTCCGGCACTGCAGGTGGACAGAGTGTCTTCGTGGGGCGGCACCGGCATCTTCTATAATGCCTCAGACATTGCCCGCGCTGCACATCTCTTGCTTGAGTCCGGACTGTCGGGCGAAAACTACAGTTACGACCTCACCGACGTGACCCGCCAGGCCCTCACCGACTATGCCTACTATCTGCTGCCGGCCATCAAGTCGGCCAAAGAGAGTGGCAACACAGCGCTCTATGAAAGCTTGCGCGACAAATATCTGCAACTCATTCTCGACCTCGACCGCCTGCTCTGCACCAACGAGAACTTCATGTTGGGTCGCTGGACGCAAATGGCGCGCGGCATTGCTGACGAGGTGACCGGCACTACCGACTCAGACCGCGACTGGCTCGAGCTCAACAATGCCCGCACGCTCATCACCACCTGGGGTCCACAGGCCAGTTCAGAGGGCGGCGGTCTGCGCGACTACTCTTATCGTGAATGGGGCGGCATGCTCAAAGACTTCTATTATGCCCGCTGGAAAAAGTTCTTCGACAACGATGCTTCTTCGAACGGCATCTCATGGTTTACCAACGACTGGAACTGGGCCCATAACGGTTCGCTGAGCTACGACAACACGCCCACTGGATCGACGGCCGAGATTGCTGCCCAACTGCTCGCTGCCTATTTCGTCAAACTCACTCCCTCGGGCGCTGAACCCACCTACTATTACCGCGGTATGGCTCAGACCGTAGACCAAGACTATGCCCCTATGGTCTATGCCGGGAAAAAGTACACAGCGGCCGATTTCAACCTTTCGGCCGACCTCACCCCAACCGTCTGCATCGACCTCAACGGAGACGGCAACTATACGGCCGACGAAACCTTCCAGGGCCTGCCTGTAGCCATTCCATCGTCGGCAGCCAAGCTTAAGGTGAAGGCTCAGATTGACTTGGGCGACGGCACCGTGCTCAATTATCACATCGCCATTGCCGACGAAATCACCACCCCGCGCACCGTCAGCGTCGGCAGTGCTAACGCTGAGCATGGCTCGGCCGCCATCGAAGGCACCTCTGAGACGAGTGTCACCAACACCGACTTCGTGACTATCGTGGCCACACCGGCTACGGGCTACGACTTCTTGAACTGGACCGATGCCGACGGCAACATCGTGGGCACCGACAATCCCTATACCTACTACGGCAAAGATGAAGCCTCTTTCACGGCCAACTTCATTGTCAACAAATGGGGCTCGCCCACCGAAATCCTCAGTGAACTCGGCACCGTCAACAACTACGAACAATACGTGAGCAAACTGACAGCCGCCGGCCGCGACCGCGAGCCCGTAGAAATCTACGCCAACAGCAACTCCCTCACGTCGCTCTTCCACACCACCTCTATCGTCAACGCCGCTGCCGGTAGCCACCTGAACCTCGCTTGGCAAGACACCGAGGGCAAAAACGGCTTGAGCTATTGCCGCCTCTCGGCCTATATCGACCTCAACGCCGACGGCGACTTTGAAGACGACGGCGAACTCCTCGCCGTAGTGGGCAACAAGAAGTCGGACGGAAATTCAATGCTCTCAGACGGTAGCCTCGACATCCTCCTGCCCTACGACATGCCCACCGGCATCACCCACATCCGTCTGCGCTTCGACGGCTCATATGAAATCGACCGCATCGATGCCACAACCGACGCCCGTCCGGCCAAAGACCAGACCACACGCCCGGTCTATGACATTCCGCTCAACGTGACCGAATATGCCGACTATGCCTGCACTGTCACCGTGATGGCAGGTAACATCCAAGGCACAGTCGATGCCAACGGACAGCCCGACACTTACACCTACAGCGTGGGCGAAGACGTAGTGTTGCGCGCTTATCCCGCCGACGGCTACGAGGTGAAATGGTCCGACCAATACGGACGTGAACTGCCCTCAGCCTGGGTAGACGGTAACTTCTTGCGCTTCAAAGCCGTAGAAAATGCCACCTACACGGCCAACTTCATCCAGAAACTCACCGTGGGCAACTGGATACTCAACACCAACAATCTCTCTGACAACCGCAAGGTCGTGACAGAAGTGGTGAGCGGTAGCGGCGAACTCGACTTGAGCGACACCTCCGTAACCCTCATTAACGACGACGCTTTTGCCGGCAACACTGACCTCACCAGTCTGACGCTACCTCGTGTCTACGGTCTGCTGCTCGACCACAGCCAGAATGGTGCCGGCACTGCGGACTTTGCCATCACGCCCGATGTGCCCCTGCCCGGCAACAAGGCCTGGGCGCTCCATATCGAAGCCACGGGCGACGGTTCTTCCTACAACGAATGGGGCTCTTCGCTCCTAGCCACCGGCACCTCGGCGCTGGCCAACGACTACACCGATGGCTTTCAGTTTTATTATGCCAAAGCCGGCTCACTGACCTTCAAAATAGACGGCAATCAGGAGCAGAAGTTCTCGACCGTCGGCTCACTCGGTTCGCCCTTCAGCATTGACATGACCTACGACGGTGCCGGCGGCGTGAAGGTGACAGCGACCTCGTCGACCGGAGTATCGGAGACGAAAAACTTCACCGGCAAGGTGCTGGCCGATCAAAGCGTACTGAGCAACGCCATCCCCACCGGCGTCAACATCACCAAACTTCAGGTGACCTACAGCACGCCTCTTCAGGCTGCTGCCTTTGCCGGTTGCACATCGCTCACCGACATCTATGTGCAGGAAGGTATCGTGGGCTACGAGAGCCATGACGGTGTGCTTTTCTCTGCCGATAACAATCTGCTTGTCTATCCGGAGGGACGTCTCGCCAAACGCCCTTTTCGCTTAGCCTCAACCGAAGACACACCGCGCTACATCTACGCCACGCCGCAGTTTGACGCCACCGGCTCCAATATGCAGATGGCCGGCCGCGGTCTGCCCACAGCCTCACTGGCCACTGCCGGACAGGCTCCCTCGCTCTTCACGCTCGTACCCATCGAGGGCGGCTATAAGGTGAAACACCTCAACTCGGCCCGTTTCTGGGGCTCAGCGACCACGGTGGAAATGCCCACCGACCCGACACGGTGGCACGGTGTCTACAACTACACGATGAGTGTGGCCGACAACAAGGTGAACATCTCGCTCGTCTGCGGTGGCAAATATGCCACCGCCGGCGATGCCGTCACGCTCAGTTCCACCGCCTCGGCCTGGACCCTCGAAGAAGTAAACGACATCGAAGTCAGCGTGGGCGAAGCTCTTTGGACCGCCCTCTGCCTGCCGGTGGCCGTGGCTGTGCCCGACGAAGCAACTTGCACGATGTATAAAGCCACCAATGCCACCACCGGTCTGTTGACGCTCACGACTCTCACGCCGGGCACGGTCATTCCCGCAGGCGAGGGTGTGCTGCTTGAAGCACCTGCCGCAGGCACTATCAGCCTTGCCGTACACAGCGACGACGAAGCCACAAGCCTTGCCGACAACATCTTGAGCGGCGCCACGGCACAGCGCTCAGGCCTCAACACCAAGACTTTCTACGGACTGGGCAATATGAGCCAGGGCGTGGGGTTCTATCTTTCCTCCGGAACCATCGTACCGGCTAATAAAGCCTATCTCTTGGCATCAGCCCTCAGCGGTCAGCCCACCGAACGACTGGCCTTTGGCGGCGACGCCACAAGCATTGGTCAAACCACGCTCAACGCAAATCAAGAGCGTCGTCTCTACGACCTCAACGGCCGCCGTGTGAGCCAGCCCGAACGCGGCATCTACGTGGACGATAAAGGCCAAAAATATTTCATCCCCTAACAAGCTCAGACTATGAAAAGATATATTAAGCCTCAAGCCAATGCCCTCCGTCTGCACACCGAGCCAAGACTAATGAACACCAGCAGTCTGCCCGTCAACTCTGAAAGCTCAGACGACAATTTTGGTGCCGACGACAATATCACTGACTGGCTTTCAAACCGCCGCGATGCCGACGAAAACGAATTAAACTAAGAGTCCCTCCGGTCCATCACCGTTCAGTCACATTCTCTTTCGGTTTCTATCAGACAATGAGAAGCAGTGGCTGAGGGCCGACTGAAAGCGACTTCTTCAAGCTCTACGGGGATGCTGACAGATTATTCTCTCAGCATCCCCATTTTTTTGACGCTTGAGATGGCATCAAGACGGAGAGTGAAAGAAGGCCCGTCTGGTGTCTGTTTGTCATCTCCAACGCAAAAAACACTACAAATGTTTCGTCGTTACGTTGGCTTGGTGTAAATTTGCCGTGTAAAGACAAAGGGGTGCCTCTTCGGTTGAAGCAGGCTGAGATTATACCCTCATGACCTGAAGCAGATCATGCTGCCGTAGGAATTGTGCTTTTCGTCAAAAAAATCCACATTCGTTTCTCAGCCCCGTCGTCTTGTCCTCAGTCTCACGCTCAGCGTCCGGCAGAGGGCCTCACCTTTTTGTATGTCAATAAACCAACCAACAAAAACTCTTTTAGATTATGGTAGTAAACGTCAACAATCAACCGCAGACCACTGAGGCTGCCACCCTGACCGGCCTCATCGACCAACTGGGTCTGCCCAAAGCCGGCGTGGCCGTGGGCGTAGCCGGACGTATGGTGCCACGCGACACTTGGGACGACTTCGCTCTCACCGAGGGCATGAACCTCATCATCATCAAAGCCGCCTGTGGCGGATAAAACCTCAAAAACCTTCTCAAAAATGCAACCACTCATTCTTGGTGGCCGAACATTCCACTCACGCCTCTTCGTAGGCACAGGCAAGTTCAGCCGCAACGACTTGATGGGCCAAGCCATCAAAGCCTCGGGCACCGAAATGGTGACCGTGGCCATGAAACGCATCGAACTGGGCGACACCGCCGAAGACGATATGCTCAACCACATCGCTGCGCCTCACATCCAACTGCTGCCCAACACGAGCGGCGTGAGAGACGCCGACGAGGCCGTGTTTGCCGCCCAACTCTCACGTGAGGCTTTTGGCACCAACTGGCTCAAACTCGAAATCCATCCCGACCCACGCTATCTGTTGCCCGACTCGGTCGAAACGCTCAAAGCCACCGAAAGACTGGTGAAAGAAGGCTTCGTCGTGTTGCCTTATTGCCAAGCCGACCCCACGCTCTGCCGCCGACTTGAAGAGGCCGGTGCTGCCGCCGTGATGCCATTGGGCGCACCCATTGGCACCAACCTCGGC
>JAHAWW010000002.1 GCA_018383375.1 Prevotellamassilia sp.
AACGCCCCTGCCCTGCGCGAACGTTTCGGCTACCGCATAGTCCCCGCCCGCTGGGCCGGCAAGGGAGGAGGCAAATATGCCATCACCCTGCGCGTGGTGGGTCAAGACAACCTCGGCGTGGTCAACAACATCACCTCCATCATCTCAAAAGACGAACACCTTATGTTGCGTAGCATCAGCATCGACTCTAACGACGGACTCTTTTCGGGCATTCTCACCGTGATGGTCGATGACACGAGTGTGCTCGAACTTCTGCTCAAGAAAATCGGCAACGTCAAAGGCGTCAAAGCCGTGTCGCGTATGTAGTTCTCGCCTCAACCAAACTCTCTCACTCCTCACTCCTATGCCCACCGTCATCCTCTTCGGCGCCGGCAATGTCGCCTCCCATATAGGTCCGGCCCTTCAGGCAACCGGCTATGAAATTGCCGCAGTGGTCAGCCGTAGAGCCTCATCTGCTCAAGCTTTGGCCGAAAAGCTCTCTGCCGCCGCCTTGACCTTCGAGCATCACCCCAAGTATCCGGCGGCAGACATCTGTCTATATGCCGTAAGCGACGACGCTCTTCCTCTGTTGGCATGCCAGGTAGCTGCAAGTTACCCCGAGGCTGTCCACGTCCACACCTCCGGTTCCACAGCGGCCGACGTGTTCAGTCCCTTCGTCGCCAGCTATGGTGTGTTCTATCCCATGCAGACCTTCACTAAAGGCGCTCCGCTTAACTTCCGCGACATACCGTGTTTTATCGAAGGTTCAGACGCGCACGCCACCGATGTTATCACACGTATGGCCGAGAGCTTGTCTGCCCACGTCACGCCGCTTGGCTTCGAAGCCCGTCGCGACCTCCACTTGGCTGCCGTGTGGGCCTGCAATTTCGTCAATCACTGCTACAATCAGGCAGCCGACATCATCAGCCGCCATCCCGAATTGTCGTTTGACATGCTCTTGCCTCTCATCGACGAGACCGCGCGCAAAGTTCATCGACTCAGTCCCCGTGAAGCCCAGACTGGTCCAGCCGTGCGCTTCGACAGGCGCATCATCGACATGCAGAGCCAAAGACTCGCCCACACCCCGCTCTCTCGCGACATCTACCAACTCATGAGCCGCAGTATCCACGAGCACGCAACTGCTCAACCATCTTCCAACCCCCCATCACCCCTCAACCCATGATTAACTACGACCTCACCAAAATCAAAGCCATGGCCTTCGACGTAGACGGCGTGTTGAGCACCAACAATGTCTACCTGCTGTCTGAGCAAGGCCAACCCGCCCGCACAGCCAACATCAAAGACGGCTATGCCATGCAGCTCGCCGTGAAGCGCGGACTCAATCTGGCCATCATCACCGGCGGCCGTAGTGAGGCCGTGCGCACCCGCTATGTCGGCCTTGGGCTGCAAAACGTCTTTATGGGCGTGTCGGTCAAGATAGACTGTTTCAACCGTTGGCTTGAAGAGTCGGGATTGCAAGCCGACGAGGTGCTTTATATGGGCGATGACATTCCCGACTATGAAGTGATGCGCACCTGCGGATTGCCCTGTTGTCCTGCAGATGCAGCCGAAGAAATCAAATCCATCAGCACCTATGTAAGTCCCAACTGCGGCGGATTCGGCTGCGTGCGCGATGTCATAGAGCAAGTGCTTCGTGCCCAAGGCAAATGGATGGGCGACAACATCGCCTTCGGCTGGTAAACTGACCTTTTCCCCCACACAATAATAATATATTATCCCCCAAAAGTCACCTACCTATGTTAGACAATCTCTCAAAATACGACGTTGTTCTTGCCAGTAACTCCCCTCGTCGCAAAGAACTCCTGCAACGCCTTGGCATCAAATTCAGAGTGCGCACCCTGTTGGGCGTAGACGAAAGCTATCCGTCTGATTTGCCCGGCGAACAAGTGGCAGCATACATCTCTCGCAAAAAAGCCGAAGCCTATCGCCCCACCATGTCGCCCGACGAACTCCTCATTGCCGCCGACACCACCGTCCACATCGACGGCGACATACTCGGCAAGCCACGCCGTGCCGAAGACGCTGTGCGTATGCTCAGCCACCTTTCGGGGCTTACGCATCAAGTTATCACCGGCGTGTCTGTCTTCACCGCCCAGCGCCAAGAGACCTTCTCGGTGAGCACCGACGTGAAATTTGCCACTCTCACCGACGACGAAATCAACTTCTACGTAGACAACTATCTGCCCCTCGACAAGGCCGGCGCTTACGGCATACAGGAATGGATAGGCCTTGTGGCTGTGGAGCAACTTAACGGCAGTTTCTTCAACGTGATGGGCCTCCCCGTCCAACGTCTTTACACCTTACTCAAAACCTTCTAACACAAACTATACTATGAAACAACCACTCAAAACCTTCTCTACAGCATTGCCCCTTGTCTGTATCCTCGCCTTACCGTCTTGTTCTGACCACGCCGACGATGCAAAATACCGCTCAAATCCGCCCCACATTGCCAACCTTGAGGTGGTCAAACTCCACGGCACCGGCACTAACTTCACCGTAGGCGACACCCTCGTGGCCACTATTGTTCAAGACCGCTACGGCCGCCTCATCAACAGTGCCACATACAATTGGAACATCTCAGTCTCCTCCACCGCTGCAAACCCCTTCAGCCATCGCCCCAACAAAACCGGTTGTCTTTACGACGAAGATGCATCCAACCCCGTAGACACCATCATCGTCAACACACGCGGTGTCTACACCATCAACTTCGCCGGCAAATACCGCATTTCGGGTTCCAACTATGAGCCGGCCAACTACACCGAGAACCTATCTGGCGGCGTCAACGTCACCTACGTTTCGGGGGCCACAAGCTACAACATCAACGTCAGTCGAAACATCACCGTCCGATAACTCCCATTGACCTTCCCTGTCATAAATCTCCACAAACCTTTCAGATACCTCACGCTCCTCCTGCTGCTCGTGGCGGGTGGAGCGTCTGTTGTGGGGCAAACCTACACCGCCGGACGCGAGCGGTTTATGACTTGGGACGACTTTGTTGACGACTATTTTTCTGAACAACCCGCCGAAGACGACACCGATGCCCGCGCGGCGCTCATTGACCGGCTTGAAGCCTTCTATGCCTTTCCGCTCAACATCAACACAGCCACGCGCAGCGAACTCCTCGCCATCCCCATCATGAGCGAAGCCCATGCCGACTCCATTCTGGCCTATCGCAGTCGTAGCCGCCTGTTTCTCTCGCTGGGCGAACTGCAATTTGTGAGCGGTCTTGACCACACCGACCGATGCCGTCTTTCGCTTTTCGTCTATGCCGGCGATACGGTCAAAGCCCCTTCTCCGGCCAAAACCATCTTATGGGGTGGACGTCACGAACTCTCCACTCGCTTTGACCTACCCCTCTATCGACGCTCGGGCTATAAACCACACACAAAAAAAGAAGTGGCCGCAAACCCCAACGCCATTTATTTGGGTTATGCCCCCGTTTCCACCACACGCTATCGTTACCACAACGGCCCTTTGTCGTATGGCGTGACACTGCAAAAAGACGCTGGCGAACCTTTTATGGCCAATGGCAACTACCCCTTCGACTACATCTCGGCCTATGTAGCCTACACGCCGGGGAACCGACCTGTTCTCGTGTGGCTCGGCGACTATGAAGTGCGTGCCGGTAACGGTCTGCTTATGGGCCGTAGCTACTTCACCGGCTTGGAACAAAGTGTTGACGCATTTCCCCTTTCCACCATCCCCATACGCGCCCACACCTCGGCCGACGAGAGCAACTTTCTGCGAGGCGCGGCAGCCACATGGCACCACCACGACATCTCGCTCACGGCCTTTGGGTCGTGGAGGCAACTTGACGCCCGCATCAAAAACGACACAGCCGTAACGCTCTACACCACCGGTCTTCATCGCACTCCCGACGAAATCGACAACCGTCGCACGCTCACCAACCTCACCGGCGGTCTACGGGCCTCTTGGCAAAAATCCGGCCTCACCTTTGGCCTCAATGCCATCTTCGACCACTATTCCCACCCCATCTATCCACCACTTCGCGAATACAACCGCTATTATCTCCGAGGCAGTCAAGCCGGCGGTCTCTCTGCCGACTGGCGCCTCCGTCATCGACGATGGAGTTTAATGGGAGAAGCCGCCGTCGACCTCCATGGTCATCCGGCTCTCAGTCAACTCTTTCGATACGACATATCCAATGGTATGGGCCTCACTTTCGGTCTTCGTCACTTTTCGCCGCGCTATGTAGCCCCACATGCTTCAACGCTATGCCGCTCCTCTCGCACCCAAAACGAGACCGGCATCATCGTCGGTTTTTCAAGTCGTTTCACAGCCGCCACATCCCTTTTGGCTTATGCCGACCTCTTCCGTTTTTCACGCCCCACCTACACCGCAGGCCAAGGCGGTTCGAAGGGCATTGTCACCCGCATTCAACTCAAACACGCCACCAGCGACCTCGTCACTTGGACTATCCGACACGATCTCTCTTCGCGCCAACTCAACATCACCGGCAAAGCGCCCAATATGGAATACGTCTGCACCCAACGCCTGCGCCTCGCCGCCACAATGACGCCCTGTGAGCGATGGAGCCTACACGCCGCCGTAGATGGTTCGCTCTACGCCCGTCCCTCCCGCCGGCCGTCTCAAGGCATTATGCTCTCAATCCGCACACGCCTGCAGGCCACCTCCACTCTCACCACCTACCTCTTTGGCGCCATCTTCGCCACCGACGACTACGCCTCCCGCCTTTATGCCTACGAGCCCCAAATGCGCTACGCTGCCGCCTTCCCCTCCTACGCCTACCACGGCTACCGCCTCGCCGCCCTTGCCAACTGGAAACCCATAACCACACTCACCCTCTCCCTGCGCTACTCCATCCTCCACTACTTCAACCGCCGCCAAATCGCCTCCGGCGCCCAACAAATAGACCACTCCTCCCAAAACGACCTGTCGCTCCAAGCGATTTGGAAGTTTTGAGAGGAG